>JAPULJ010000206.1 GCA_027295145.1 Alphaproteobacteria bacterium
AACGACGACGCCAAGCGCCGCTAGCGCCGGCAGGATTTTACCATACCAACTCATGGGTGCTTCGCCTCCTACTTTCGCCGCACCAGCAGGATGGCACCGATGACGGCCAAGGCAACCAGGCCCAGGGCACCCGGTGCCGGCAAGGGGTTCACCGCGGCGTCACCGGCCACCGCTGGTGCTGCCCAAGCCACGACGATGAAAATACTTGTCAAGGCCGGGAGAACTGTTCTGCGCAAACGCAATTTCGCCTCTTCTCATGCTTTACCCTCACGCCGGCCACGGAACGGCAGGCACAAAGGTGTTGAAGGTGTTGCATTAATAGAAGCAATTTGCGTGCCACCTAGAAAAAACCTTTAAGTTCAGTGACTTAGAAAAACGCGATGGAGCGGGCCCGCGCGAAACTGTAACCAATTCCGACACCGCATTTTCGCCCCATTCCAAAAGAATTATTTAAAATCAAGATGTTAAACGATTTCACCCGCTGGGTGGCCTGAAAAAAAGTGTAAAGAAAACCGACATCCCAAATAAACGCATTAATCGTGCCAGAACTGGTTTATATGCAAAATCAATACTTTAGCCGCGTCTGGTTTGCAGTTGACCGAGCGAATTGTAGGAAAACCCGACACATTTTGCGCCGGGACGAGTCTCAAATCTCTTACGCACGATGAAAATATCTTGGGAAATCAGTTGCTTAAGCGAAAGACATGGGCATTAGTGGCGGTGGCCGGACAGTGTAAGCGATTCCGACAGTTTTCCGCGATCAGGATTCGGTGCCGATTGGTCGGTCACGCGACCGGTAGGCGTCGCGACCGGGGCAATATGCCTTTCCGCGACCTTCACTCCGCCGAATCGAGCCCGTATCGCTCAAGCTTGATCATCGCGGAGATACAGTGCTGCGTCAAATCGATGCGCGTCATCGGCGAATAGGCGCCGGCGAGAAATGCCCCCGCATATTCGGAAAGATGCGGGGCCAAGAGGGATACATCGCCGCCGAGCTCGAGACGCTGCTGGCCGGGTCGTATCTGCAGGCCCCGATTTTTCGTCATTTCCTCACCGATTCGTTCCTGTATGCGCTTCAGCAACGCAGTATCGTCGTCGCGGCTTGCTATGAGGACGGCCGCCGCCGCGGCTAGGCCTTCCACCAAGGCGCAGCTGTTGCGGTCGGGGTCGAGCTTCGGCCGAAGCGCGTCCAGAAAGTGCCGCGCCTGTTCCCGGGCGAAATCGGAGAACTTTCTGTCGGACGTGGTGGTGAACCGGACCAACGCCGCCATCGCGCCCCAATGAAAGAACTGGGTGCGAGGTGAGCGGCGTGAATCGGCGTATTTCTCCATCAGGTAATCGTCCACCTGCGAAAGCACGGCGGCGGTGGCCTGATCCTGGGGAAATACGTCGTTGTAGTAGGCAAGCGCCAGCCAACTCTCGCCGTTGTAGTAGGCCTCCTCGTCGATCACCTCGGGCGAGTACCGGAATCCCCGACCGGCGATGTGCAAACTCATGAGTCCCTCGAGCCATGCCCGCCGAAGATCGGCGAAACGTTTGTCACCACTGGCGCGGAAATACTCCAGCTCGGTAAGCAGCGCCAAGGCGGTGGCCCCTGTGTGTGCGCGTCCGTATTCCTCATCGCCGGATACCACTTTGCCGGTACCGTCAGGTCGATACAGAAGACCGAACCAATCGAGCGTGGCCCGCAGCTTGTATCGGCCGATGGGAACAGACAACAGACCGATCCGCTCGAGCGCCGTTTGCGCGGTTCTCTTGCCGATGGGAAGCGACATTTCGCCGAACGCCTTCAGCGCGGCTTCGATGGCCGGACGCATCCGCTCGTCCTTGGTGTGCAGGTAGTATTCCGCTAGCACGTTGGCCGCGGCGGCCTGGCGTACGATATGGTCCTCGCCCGTCCGATCGTCTTTGAGAAAATCGAAATCGTAGGAGAACAGCCCGGACGGCAACTGGGCGGCGATCAGATGGTCCACGGCGAGCCGCACCTGGGTCCGGTCATCGGCCTTCGCTGGCGCGATAACATCGTGCCCGAACGCGACCATAACCATGACCGCACCGGCGCAGATATATGGGCCATACGCTCCAGGGCGATGGAACAGTCGCAACGCTGGTACCGGCACGCGGGTCTTGATCAAATCGGGAATCTCCAGACCCGTGAACCAGGCCAGGTGCATGACCGAGGACTTGGTTCGGAACGCCCAGTCGCCGATCACCGTCCGCGCCACGACCGCCTCCGGCGCCGGGGATTCCTTGCCGCCGTCGTGGTCGCCTTTCGCTTCCATTCCGCCGCCCGGTCCACGATGCGGCGCCCGCCCAGGGAGGCGCCGGGTCGAGACGGCTTGACGTGCCATCGATGAGAAATCCATTTGTCGTGCCAAAACACTGCGTATACGAACGCAACGTAACGAAAGGAAGGCCGGGTCAACAGCCCCTTTATGACGAGTTTCGGGATCGGCGGCCTGTACCGGCAGGGTCGGTCCTGTGACCGCGGCCGCGATCGAGGCTGCCATGCGCGCCGACGAGTTCCTGGACCAGGGCAACCTCGACTGCCAGCGGGTGTGGATGCGAATCAAGAAGGCGATCGAGAAGTTGCAGTGGGAGCGGCCGAAGGATGGGAAGGGGTGCATTGAGGGCACGGCCGGCTCGATTCGTGGGCGCCGGTGATCTGCCCGCATGGCTCGGACCGCTCATCAGTTTAGGATCTAAGGACTCGACGCGAAACACCGTGCCGATCGACCGCAATTGACGTATTTGTTTCGCGTCGAGTCTTAAGGAGCGC
>JAPULJ010000207.1 GCA_027295145.1 Alphaproteobacteria bacterium
CGACGACATATTCGGCGCCGCGATAAAGTTCGGTATGGCCTTTTTGGCGGCCAAACCCCTTGGCTTCGATAACCGTCAATCCCTTCAAGCCAACCTCGTTCAGGGCCTCTTTAACCTCGTCGAGTTTGAACGGATTGATAATCGCCTCAATTTTTTTCATCGAATTATTGCTTTCCTCTACGCGCCCAGTTGCGTGGCGAATTGTGCGGCCGCGCTGGCACCTTGATGATCTCTATCCCAAATAAGCATGAAGTGTGCCAATCCCCGACCACTCCCTAAGCGGCCAAACATATTGAATTCGGGTTTGTGTTGCGCCTGAGGACGACGGCCCCAGAACGATGAAGTGTTAGACGGCCTCTGCGTCGCTATCGCGGTCGTCGCCGTGTGACATTGTCGCGCGGATTTAGGATCTCTTGATTGTGGGGTGATTCCAAGCCAGCAACGGCCATATTGCTGATTCAACACCCCCCTCAATCAAACCAGTTGTGGAAACGATTTTAGGATAATAACAAACTCGTGACTACACCTTTACCGCATTGACCGTTGGACGTTTCCGTGAGATTTGCGTTTCGTGCCGTAATGAGATGGTCAAACTTTTTTCCGGATTACTATGGTCGGAACACCGAAACTCACGAAAGTCAGGCTTCAATCTACGGCATGATTACCGAAGGTTTGGATATACCTGATTTGCAGGGCGACACGGCGTTGCTCGCCGAGCTGGCTTGATCTGGCGGAACAATAGACAGATCTAGAAATCAAGCTGATGCCCGCTTTTGGCACAATGGACGGCTCCCCCCAACGGCATCGCAATGTACCGATTCGCGATAGCGATGGCCCAACGGCCAGTTATATATTAGCTTTTGCTGAACGGCCGCTTATGGCTCAGGCTGTTCTCTAAATCCAGTGGGGGATTATCGCGCTGCGGTTTTCATTGAACTAATCTCTCGGATTAGATTTCCTTGAACAAGACGTCGAGGTGACGGTCGACGCGTTCGAAAGTTTCGCGGAGAAGCTCTGTCCCCGATTGGAAGTCCGGTACGTCCGCGATTTGCGCGAGCCTTGGCTTCAGTGCGTCAGGAATATGCGCCTGGGATGGGGATGTCGCGTCTTCCTTCGTGGCGATTCGCAACATCCCAAAAACAGCCTGCCAAAGATCCAAGGCCGTCATCAGATCGTTCGCAACATGATGACTCAGCAGCCCGGCATCACGCAGCCCGGCGAACGCTTGACGCGAGTTGGGTTTGAGGATTTCAGGGTGGTCCTCGGCATACCACAGCTGGAGATGACGAGCAGCGAGGTCGAGATCCACCAGCCGCCGGTGAAGGCTGGCGGACGCCCAGACGTCTTCGACCTGGTCCCGCGACTTAAAACGGGCCCGGTAGTCATCGATGCTTTTTCGCAGCGCGTCCCGATCGTGTGGTCGGGTCAGGACCTTGATAATCGCATCGCTGACGGACTGGACGGGACCGGGAGGGCCGGCCACGATCCGAACACCAACCAAGAACAGGTGTCGCGAGACAAGCGTCGACTTTGCGAAATGATCGTGGAAATCCTCGAGACTCCAGTCGAGTGGACGGACAATGCCCGCGAGGTCCCGGCTCTCCTCAACTTCGTCCAATCCATTCTTAAATCCGCGCACCGAGAGGACGTCCAAGAGGTGGTCGTAAAGATGAGCCGAGCATGCCGGCAAATCGGCGGATCCGACTGGGTCGTCCCGGTCGTCGGCGCACGCGCAGTCATAAATGAAGATCGGTTCGGGGCGGGATCTCCAGGTCATCTCGCGTGCGCCCAAATCGCTGCCATCGATAACGACCAATCCGGCGTCCGCAATCGTGCCGTAACGTTGATCGATTTCAGCGGCGATAAGCGGCACCACGGCGCGGATCGTTGCGTCGGCAATATTGCAGAAGTCAGTCGCCGCCACCCGGGGCTCGATCAATCCGCCGAGCATTTGCACGGCAACCTGGAACCGGCGATCGTCCACCCAGTGACGGCTGGCGTTCAGACACCCTTCCAAGGTTTCGACTTGCCCGAGGCGTTCGCCGATTTCCCGATCCAGGCGCGCCTGATCGGGGATCGGATCAAAAAAGTCGAAGATGAGCACGCTTTCGAGTACCGATGGATGCTGAATCACGTAATCGACCAGATTTGGCGCCCGCTCGATGATAGTCGCCAACATCCCGACAAGTTGCGGATTAGCATGAAGCATCGAGACAAACGGGATGTCATTGGGGATGCCGGACAATATCTCATTGAACTTCTGGAACGCTTGATCTGGCTGGGCCGACCGGCCGAACGCCTTGAGCAACATTGGCACGAGCTCGGTCAAAGATTCGCGTGCGCGTTCGCCGCGATCGGCACGATCATCGCCGCGGACCCAAAGACGAATTGCCTCGTTCACCGATTGGGGATCGGCAAATCCAAATCTCTCGATGGCGCTCAAGTTCTCGGGAAGCGCCTCTTGGTTGATGATTGCTGACGTGTTCAATGCGCCGGTGTCGTCGACCGGAAGGAGAGACACCTCGAACAGTTCGGTGAAGAGGCCATCGACAAATCTGAGCCGTTCCAGCAAGGCGCGCATGAAGGCTTTTTCGTCCGCGTAGCCGAGAAAAATCGCAACACGCAACAGCGCGTCCTCGTCTTGCGGCAAACTATGTGTCTGCTCGTCATTGATCATCTGAAGTCGATGTTCAATCCGGCGAAGAAAGTAGTACGCCTCAGTCAGTTCATCGGCTCGTGACCGAGGCACCTGATCGATTGCAACCAGAGCTTTAAGGGCATCAATGGTGCCGCGGCAACGCAATTCAGGTAAGCGTCCCGCCCAAACCAGCTGCTGAGCCTGCACGAAAAATTCGATTTCGCGGATCCCGCCGCGGCCGAGCTTGACGTTGTGCCCGGCGACCGCAACGTTACCGCCGCCCTTATGGATATCGATCTGACGTTTGATCGTGCGGATTTCCTTGATGGCGGGAAAGTCGAGGTTCTTTTGCCAGATAAATGACTCCAGCCGTTCTAGAAACTGCTCCCCCGCTTCGATATCGCCGGCCACCGCACGGGCCTTGATCATAGCGGCGCGTTCCCAATCGCGTCCCCTTTGCGCGTAATAGGTCAGTCCCGAACGTACCGAAATAGCAAGTGGCGTGGATCCCGGATCTGGGCGCAACCTCAGGTCGGTGCGAAAGACGTAACCGTCTGCGGTTCGTTCGTCCATCAAGCGAAGAACATCGCGAGCCAGGCGCGAAAAGTGTTTTTGCAACGCCCCTGGTTCATTGGATTCGATTCGTCCTTCGTCGTAAAAAATGATGATGTCGATGTCGCTGGAATAGTTCAGCTCGCGGGCACCGAGTTTCCCCATTCCGAGGACGATGAGGCCCGAACCGACTTCCGGCTGATCAGGTGCAGGGAGTTTGAACGCGCCCCGTTCCGCCGCTTCCCGCAACGCGTGGGAACAGGCGCAGCTCAATGCGGTCTCCGCCATCTCGGAAAGTGCGGTCGTGACCCTCGGCACCTGCCACACGCCGGTAATGTCGGCGACTGCGATAGCTAGCGCCGCACGCCGCTTCGCCCGACGGAGGTCCCGCGCGAGGTCGGCCGCATTGATCTCGGTGCTGCGAATGGCGGTTAGGTCGTCCATAACTTCCGCGAAGCAGGGGTCGGGGCCGCGCGTAAAAAGATCTAAGGCGAATTCCGGATCCTTGACGGCGCATTGCGTCAGGTAATTGCTGTTCCCGAAAACTCCGCTCAATATTCGGCGCCCGTCGAGGTCGGCAGCGAGGGCCTTTGCGTTCGCGATGGCTCGCCTATCGCCGAACGCTTGGAGCGAAGTGAGCCAACGCTCGATCCCATCCGCAGCCTGTTGCTCATCCGACGGCCGCGGGATTGGCCCCTGTTCCATCGCAAACCCGTTTTCAGGCACTTTCATTCCCCCTCGAAACCTCGCCATGCGCCCGCTTTTTTTTCAGCGGGCACATATGACATCACGAAACACATTACTCGGAAGTGATAATGCATCAAAGAAATGACGGCGATTCTGGACTTGAGATTATTTTGCTGTGATCATCACACTTCAAAAGGCGACAAATCTTGGGCGCGGCTGGAAGGCGGCAAAGTTACCCGGTGGTTGTCAAAGCATCCATTCAACTGGCGAGGCGGTCAACACAATGAACCAATTAGCTGCACAGCAGAACCCAGTTTCTTGGTTGGCTCGGTTTGGTGGGTTGGTGATCACACCAACGATGGCTGCCCTATTTTTGCTGCTCGGTGCGACAAATTCGTACGCACAAACACCGACTCCAGAACTGGATTCGGGCGATACAGCATGGATGCTGACCTCCACAGCTCTTGTGCTGATGATGACCATACCCGGTTTAGTTTTGTTTTATGGCGGAATGGTCCGAAAGAAGAACGTTCTCGCCACCGTAATGCAAAGTTTCGCGGTAACTTGTTTGGTGACTTTGTTATGGGTCGTGGTCGGCTACAGCTTTGCCTTCGGTACAGGAAATGAATTCTGGGGTGGGTTCGACAAATTTCTCTTGCTCGATATGACTGTCGGAGCAGTTTCCGGAACAATCCCAGAATCCGTGTTTATGACCTTCCAGATGACGTTTGCGATTATCACGCCAGTCCTTATTACGGGCGCCTTCATCGATCGAATGAAATTTTCTTCGCTTTTGGTGTTTATTGCGGCATGGGTTCTCCTCGTTTATGCGCCGATCGCTCATTGGGTTTGGGGCGGCGGATTTCTTGGGGATGCCGGGGTACTGGACTTCGCGGGCGGTACGGTCGTGCACATCAATGCGGGCATTGCAGGACTTGTCGCAGCCATCGTCATTGGCAAGCGAACCCGCTACGGCTCAGAACTGTTCGCTCCACATAGCTTAGTTTTGAGCGTCGTCGGCGCCGCATTTCTTTGGGTGGGCTGGTTTGGGTTCAATGCAGGTTCCGCCGCAGCTGCCAACGGGTCCGCGGGAATGGCGATGGCCGTCACTCAAATCTCTGCGGCGGCCGGAGGCTTTGCTTGGATGGTAATGGATTGGATGCTTCACAAAAAGCCAAGCGCGCTGGGCTTGATTTCCGGCGCGGTCGCTGGATTGGTCGCGATTACGCCGGCCGCTGGCTTCGTTGGGCCGGCCAGTGCCATCGTTATCGGCGCCGCAGCCGGAGTTTGTTGTCTGTGGGGCGCAACGACGCTCAAGCGGATAGCCGGCTATGACGATTCCCTGGACGCTTTTGGTATCCACGGTATCGGCGGCATCGTCGGCGCTATCTTGACAGGTGTATTTGCTTCTGAGGCAATTGGCGGTACTGCAGGAGCAATCGAGGGCAATGTTGGGCAAATCCTGACCCAGATATATGGCATTCTGGCAACGATTGCATATTGTGGCATCGTGACCTTTGTCATTCTCAAAGTGATCGATGTGTCGATGGGATTGCGGGTCGATGAAAAGGTCGAAGCCGTTGGTCTCGACATTAGCCTGCACGGAGAACGCGGTTACGAACTCTGACCGGAGCGCCTGCGATCGACTTTAGCGCTGGCAACCAAACGACGAGGCATTTGGAACAATGAAGTACATCATAACGGTCATAGAATCGCACAAGTTCGAAGATGTACGCGACTCGTTGCTCGAGGTTGGCATCGACGCCTTAACAGTTTTCGAGGTCAAGCGGTACGGTTCCCATATGGACCACCGCGAGATATACCGTGCCGCTGACTACACTGTGGGGTTCATGCCCCATACACGCATCGAGTGCGTCGTCGCAGACGAAGATATTGACGCGGTGCTCGAAAGGCTTCGAAAAGTCGCGTATTCGGACGATCTGGGAGAGGAGGGTATTGTCGTCATACCTTGCGACTGGCAAATCTTATAAGGGTTCGTCGACGAATTTTGGCGCTCGCAAATGGCAGTCAGCCGCGCAAGGCGAAGGCTGGTAGGCTAAGCGCCCAAGGCGGCTATCGCGTCCTTTTCTTCATCATAGATATCGATGAGGTGATTAAAGCCCGAGATTTCCAACACCTCCTTGACCACACCGTTGGCGTGACAGATTTTCATCTCTCCCATCGATGACTTGAGAAGCTTTGCCGCCGTCAGGATGACCCGCAGCCCCGCGCTGCTGATGTACTCCATCTTATCAAGATTCAGGACGACCTTCGTGACACCGCTCTTGGCGATCGCCACCATCTCGTCATAGGCGTCTCCCGAGGTCGAGGTATCCAGTCGCCCCGACATGTCGATAACCGTCATACCGTCAACCTGGCGCGTGTCTATCTGCATTGTTGATTTCTATCCTCTCAAACAACGCATAGGAACAATTATCGTACCCAAGTCAACACTCGAGTACACTCTCTATTTAAGTCGGAACAACACTGCTTCTCAACGTCCAACACAGAGTAGGAGGCAACGCCTCGCGTGATGCCTACGCTAGACACTTTAAAGGTCCTCGGAATTAAACTGTTTTGCCAAAGTCAGGACATTCTTGTCGATCCGGCGGTGATATGAAACATCATCGACTAGCTCTCGGACGAGGTGAATACCTAAACCACTAATATCGCGATCTTCGAGAGATGACTTGGTATCCGGTGTCTTCGCGCTCAAAGGATTAAATGGGACGCCGTCGTCGGCAATGGTGACCGTCAGACGGTCTGCTACCAATTTGATACGGATACTGATTTCGTGCTCTTCCTCGTCGCGATATGCGTATGAGATGACGTTGTTTAAGAGCTCATCAAAGACGATGTTGAATTTCATTGTGATCGGCATGGGTATACCGTGTTCTCCGGCAAACTCTTCAAATGCCCCAATAATTTTTGCAATTTCTGAAAGTTCGTTTTCAATCACAATCTGCAATTCGGCCTTTCCTGTAGTCCCGGAACTACCATGGTACTGAAATGCCAGGACCGTGACGTCGTCGGTCTGTTCAGTTTCTCCCTCAAATTCCTTGACCGCTGCTACGGTTTTCGTCACCGCATTTTCCGCCGTAACCCCGTCTACGGCCTCGAGCACCCCCTCAAGGCGTTCATCAGAGAACAAGGTATCATCGCCATCCATGGCTTCGGTCACACCATCAGTATAGAGAAACAGAATATCAGCCGGGGCCAACTTTACGCTGTCCTCACCGTAGACCATCCCCTCCATCGCTCCGATGACAGGGCCGTGCCTTTCATCCAGACGCTTTAACGATCCATCCGCCCGGCGCACATAGGGAGGATTATGGCCAGCGTTGGTATAAATTACCTCACCCGATCTGATATTTGCTATCCCTATGAATAAGGTCACAAACATATTTTCCTTGTTGTCTGCGCTAAGTTCGTCGTTTACGTGCGTTAGGATACTTGCGGTTGATAGGTCGTCCCTCGCCCTCGATTTGATGAGTGTCTTGGCGACGGCCATGAACAAAGCGGCGGGCACACCCTTGCCGGATACGTCGCCGATGCAGACACAGATTCTGTCTTCGTCGATGAAGAAGAAGTCATAGAAGTCGCCACCGACCTCGCGGGCAGGCTCCAGCACTGCAAACACTGTGAATTCGTCATGGTCCGGGAAGGCCGGAAAGATCAACGGAACCATGCTCATCTGGATATCGTGTGCGACGTTGAGTTCGGCTGCCATCCGCTCGTTCTGGACCTTGATTACATCGTAGGCCCTCTCAAGAGCCAGATTGGCCGATTCCACCTCGTCCTTAGCCTCGAGCAAGACGTGCTCGGCCCGGATGCGTTCGATGACCCGGCCAAGCTGGGTACCGATCTGCGCCATGACCTCCAGGAGCGGTTCATAGGCTTCGACGACCTCAGTGGAGAAGAACTCCAGCACCGCGGCGACCTTTGGTCCGACCAGGACTGGGAAGGCAACCCCGGCACGCACGCCGATTTCCGTCGCCAGCTTCGCGCGGGGGAAGTTCGGTTCCTTGGTGATGTCGAAGATCCACACCGGCTCGGCGCTCGCCAGCACCCGTCCGGGCAGGCCGACGCCGGGGACGAAGCGGGTCGCCTCGGTGACACTGCGGAAGGTCTCGAACGCCTCGGCGTCGTCGAGATGCCAGATGCCGCTGGTCACCAGATCCCCGGCCGCCTCGTCGAGCAGGTAGGCATGGCCGACCGGCCAGCCGGTGTGGGCGCAGACCTGATCGACCGCGGTCTGCATCGCGTCATCTATACTTACGGCTTCATTGGCGGCCCGGGTTATGATCTGGTTCAATTGCAAGAATGCTGTCGTCTCGCGTAGCGCTTCTTCCACCCGCTTGCGCTCGGTGATATCGACGTCCACCCCACCCACCGCGACAACTTCGCCGGCAGGATCGAAGATCGGGAACTTGACGACCGCCAGGGTGTGTTCACCGTCCGCAAGCTGGTGCGTTTCCTCGCCCTCGAGGACTCGGCGCTGCTTGACGATCTCAGGATCCAGGGTGCCATATTCGTCGGCCAGCTCTTGCGAGAAAACCTCGTGAAGCCGCTTGCCGCGAACATCATCTCTTGTGACCTGATGGATTTCCTCGTAGCCGCGATTGATCAGCATGAAGCGACCGTCAACGTCTCTGAGATAGACCGGGGCAGGCATGTGGTCGAGGATCGTTTGCAAGAGTTGCTCGCTCTCGCGCAACGCTTCTTCGGCCTGTTTACGCTCGGTGATGTCAATCTCGATGCCGCCGAACGCAATCATCTGCCCCGTCTCGTCCAAGACTGGAAACATGGAGGCTAGGAGGACTACGTCCTCGCCATTTTTCGTGATCGTGTTCTCGCGCTCGAAAATGCCGCCGGTATCGATGGTTTCCCGGTCGAACTCTGTCAGTTTGTCGGCAAGCTCTTGGGGATGGATGTCGTAGAGGGTCTTGCCGACAATCGTTTCTCGATCGATGCCGTATTCCTCCGCATAGCGCCGATTGACGCGGATGAAACGGCCGTCAACGCTCTTTAGGAAAACGATCGCCGCCATGTTGTCGATGATGGTCGTGAGGACGTCCTCGCTCTCGCGCAGCGCCTCGTCGACGCGCCTGCGCTGGTCAAGCTCGGCTTCCAGCTCCTCGGTCCTGAGTTCGATCCGCCGTCGCAGCGTACGGTTCCAGATCAGGACCCCGACCGCGGCGACAATCGCCAGAAAGGCGACCAAGGTGGCGATATCTTTCGCGGTCAGCTCGAAGCCCTTGGGCCCGACCGCGGCCCATCGCCGCTCGATTTCGCGCTTCTCCGCCTGCGAAATGAGAGCCATTCCCGCATCGATTACCCTGATCAGTTCGGTATTGCCTTTTCTGGCGGCAACGAGCCAATCGTTCCGATAGAGCGGCTGGTCGGCGGGAAACTCGTAGGCGAAGCCGAGACCCGAATTCTGCAGATGGTAGATCCCGGTCGGCGTATCGGCGGCAAAGATCTGCAGCCTTCCCTCGCGCAAGGCCGTCATGATCGCGTCGTAGGTCTCGAAACCGATGACGTCCTGCTCAGGCAACCTCTTCTTCAGGAACCCTTCAACAAAATCTCCGGTGATGACGCCGACCCTGTAGCCGGCGAGCTCCTCTACGGTCTCGATACGCGGCAAGCCTTTCCTGACGAAGAAATGGGTGTCGGTCCGCGTCAGCGGAGCGCCATATTCGAGGAACCTGGCGCGCGCATCGCTGAAGAACAGGCCCGCGTGGGCATCGGCTCTGCCTTCCGCCACCATGCGCAGGGTCTCGTCCCAAGGGGCGGTCCGGAAATCGATCTCGATTCCCGTCCTCTCCGACCACAGGCGCCACAAATCGATGATCATGCCGGCCGGCTGGACATCCTCGTCCTGGAAATGAAACGGGACGCAGTCGGTGCAATAGGCAAGCGAAATTTTGCCGGGCTCAGCCGCCACACCGGAAATCGATGCAAACAACAGGAGCACGATGCCCGCTGCTCGGGCAAGCACGCCGACGCCCATCGTCTTGACGATACGGCCACGGTTGCGTTCGATCTCCGGATCGATGAGTTCGCGACGATGCGCCTTCTGGCGCAAGATCACGGCGTCCTCGTCGGCCTCCATCAGACGGCTGTAGCCGGCCATGTCGGCAGCCAGAATCGTTGCAAGGTGACGTTCCATCGCCGATCTCCTCCTGCCAAAACATTAGCTACTCATCGAAGAGGAATCCATGCTGCAGAATCTCCGAGTAAATGTCGGCTTTTGATGCGGTGGAAGGCTCCCCTCCAACGGCATCGCAATGTGTCGATCCATAACAGCTATGACCCGAGGACCGGTTATATATTAGCTTTTGCTGAACGGCAGTTATTGGCTAAAAGCTGCCGTTAGCGGGAGCGGTCAGGAACGACCGCTTTCGGGGGTAAAGCAGACGAAAACAGCCTCAAAGCAGACATGCAAGCGCAGATGCCCGTTAACGAGGGCAAACCGGATGCAGACCACGATGGATGGAGGCGTGACGGAGGTGGCAAATGGCGCTTGTGGCGAGACCTTTATAATCTAGAGACGCTGATTGCTGGTGAATAGCCCTTAGACACAAAAACACCGCCCTCAAGGGGCGGTGTTTTGTATTTTTCAGATTAAATGCAGCGTTGCTGCAGGCAGTTACCCTTATACGTGCGCAAGTTCTTCCTTGGCATCCGCATTCTCACTTTTACGCTCATTCGGTAGGACTAGGATGTTGCCCA
>JAPULJ010000208.1 GCA_027295145.1 Alphaproteobacteria bacterium
GGGGGGCATCGTCGCCCTCCTCGGGGCCAACGGCGCCGGCAAGACGACAACATTGAAGGCGATCTCGAACCTTCTCGGCACCGAGCGGGGCGAGGTCACCAAGGGCGCCATCACCTATCAGGGGGAGCGCATCGACAAGCAAACCCCGCACGAACTGGTATCGAAGGGCGTCATCCAGGTGATGGAGGGACGCCATTGTTTTGAACATTTGACGGTCGATGAAAACCTGTTGACCGGCGCCCATTCGCGCCGCGACGGCAGGGGTGCGATCAATGCCGACGTGGAGATGGTGTACGGTTACTTCCCGCGCCTTAAACTGCGGCGCAAAGCGCTCGCCGGCTACATCTCGGGCGGCGAGCAGCAGATGACCGCCATCGGGCGGGCGCTGATGTCCAAGCCGACGATGATGTTGCTCGACGAGCCCTCGATGGGCCTGGCGCCGCAGTTGGTCGAGGAAATCTTCGAGATCGTCAAGAAGCTTAACCGCGAGCAGAAGGTCAGCGTCCTGCTGGCCGAGCAGAACACCAACATGGCGCTCAAATACGCCGACTATGGCTACATTCTCGAGAACGGCCGGGTCGTGCTCGACGGCGAGGCGGCGAGCCTGCGCAATAATGTCGATGTCAAGGAGTTCTATCTTGGGCTCAGCGCCTCGGGCCGCAAAAGCTATCGCGACGTGAAGCACTATAAGCGGCGCAAGCGGTGGCTAGCGTAGAACCGTTTTCTGAACGGATCACCGCTCGACAGACGCCGCCGGTATTATACGAAATAGCAGGTGATAATTATGGCCTCGTCGGACTACTACGACGACCTCGAAACACGCGATCCCGAAGCCCGCGAGGCGGCCAATATGGCGGCGCTGGCCGAGCAGGTCGCCAATGCCCGCGAGAATTCGGTTTGGTTTGGCAAGATATTTGCCGATGTCGATCCCACCACGATAAACAGCCGCGAAGCACTGGCGACATTGCCGGTGACCCGAAAGCGCGACCTGATTGCCCTGCAGAAGAGTAACCCGCCTCTCGGCGGCCTCAATGTGATGCCGCTGAAATCGGCTTCGATGATCTTCACCTCGCCCGGACCGATCTACGAGATCGCCTCTACCGCCCCCGATTTCTACGGCGCTGCACGCGCCTTCTATGCCGCCGGATTGCGCAAGGGCGACATCATCCACAATTCGCTGTCCTATCATCTGACCCCGGGCGCCTGGATTATGGATTCGGCGGCCAAGGCGCTCGGCTGTCCAGTCATTCCCGGAGGCGTTGGCAATACCGAACAGCAGGTCCAGGTGATCGATCAGATCAAGCCGGTGGCCTACACCGGAACCCCAGATTTCCTGCGGGTGCTGTTGGAGAAGGCGGCCGATCTCAATCTCGACGCCAGTTCGATCAAGCGCGCCGTCGTCGGCGGCGGTCCGCTCTTCAAGCAGCTCAGAAAGGAATACAACGACCGCGGCATCGAGGTCTTCGAGACCTTCGCCACCGCCGAGCTCGGCAACATAGCTCACCAGACCGAGGCCTTCGAAGGAATGGTCATTTCCGAAGACAAGATCGTCGAGGTTCTGGTGCCCGGCACCGGTACACCGGTGGCGCACATCGGCGACGTCGGCGAAATGGTGGTCACCCTGCTCCACCCGGACAATCCGTTGATCCGATTCGCCACCGGCGATCTGACCGCGGTGATGACGGGGATTAGCCCTTGCGGGCGCACCAACGTGCGGATCAAAGGATGGTTGGGACGCGCCGATCAAACGACCAAAGTGCGCGGCATGTTCGTCCACCCCGAGCAGGTCGCCGAAGTGGTCAAGCGCCATGGCGAAATCGGCAAGGCTCGCCTCGTCGTCGACGCAAGGGATTCCAGGGATCACCCGGTGCTGCAATGCGAGGTCGAGGATGGCGGCGACAGCCTCGCGGAAGAGCTGGCCAAAACTTTCCAAGCGGTGTGTAAAGTACGGGGCACGATCGAGTTCGTTCCCCCTGGCAGCCTACCCAACGACGGCAAGATCATCGACGATATCCGCAAGTTCGACTGAAGACCGCGAATGCGGCTTGCGTCCTTCGGGGCGCGCGGCTTTGTGCCAGCTCCTCAGAGTCTGCCTAAAAATGAAATCCGCGAACTCAATCGATTGCGATGATCGCGACAGTCGAATCCCGCCGATCCGGTGATAATCAGCACAACGCCCGCTCCCTGAGGTGCGAGCTTCAGCGAGCCGCTAGGGGCCAAGTTGATGCGTCCTGCATCCTTCGAGGCTCCCGGCTGCCGTCCTCCACAACTCACGATGAGCGCCGGAGTATAAGCATTTAGAAATGTGGAATGATTGCATTCATATCCGGTCGGGCACTGAAGAACGAGCCGGTGTACGGCTGTCAATTTCGCGTGCACCACCCAAGCCTTGAGTGCCGAAGGAGAGCAAGTTCGCCCCTCGATCTGCAGTTATATGAGGTTTTCCGCTAATTTGGAAAAAATGTCACCTTTTTGCCACTTTGTGGGCTAGCCTCAGACACAATCAATACCGATATAGGGATGGTTAGTAACCTCCCCTCTGAATGAGGCTTCCCCCAAGCCTCATTTTTCCAGCTTCCCCGAGCTGGAACCTCGCGGCCAACGGACCCCCCCTCCGTTGGCCGCTTTAATTTTGGGCCGCCGTTCGGCTCGTCGTCCTGGGGTGCGGTTCCGGAGCATGATCGGCGCTCTTTGACGCACCCGGCATCTCCCTCCTCCCCAAGCAGGAAGGGGAGAGCGTGCCCGCACGGTGAGCCTTCGAGCGAGATGCCCGATAGTTTGAAGGTCCACCTACCCAGATTTCTCCCACCCGTTCGAAATGACCGGGTGGCGAGCCCTCCCCATCCGGCCCGATCCTTCCCCATGAGTGAGGAGGGAGCCTCGGCGAAAGCACCTTCGGGTTTGTATTCCGGATGCCCGCGCTATTCGGATGCGCTATGGTTCGTGTTCAACCGAACCCAACCCCTAACATCGCACCGAAAATAGAAATGACGCCTGGAAAGATCGACAAAATGGTGGAATTTGCCGGGGACGACCTTGCCTGCGTGCGGGCCGAGCGGCTTGTCTTCGACCACCTTGGCTTTGTCCTGAGACCAGGCGGCGCGCTGCGCCTGACGGGGGCCAACGGCAGCGGCAAGTCGAGCCTCCTGCGGGTCATGGCTGGGCTGCTCAAACCGGCCCGTGGGCGTCTCACCTGGGACGGCGTCGCGGTGGGGCGCGACCTTGAGGGCCATCGCACCCGCATCGCCTTCGTCGGCCATGCTGAAGCCCTGAAACCAGCTCTATCGTTGGCCGAGTCCCTCGCATTCTGGGCGCGTCTTTATGGCTCTGCGGGTGCGGACGCTAACGCGGCGGTGACGCGTGGACTCGAAGGTTTCGGTCTTTTCAAGCTCGCCGATTTCCCGGTGCGTCTGCTATCCGCTGGTCAGCGGCGGCGGCTGGCCCTCGCCCGCCTGCTCGCGGCGCCGGCCGATCTTTGGCTGCTCGACGAGCCGAGCACCGGCCTCGACGAGGCCTCGGTGGCGATGCTCGAGGCGGCGATCGCCATGCACCGGGCGGATGGCGGGATGCTCGCGCTGGCCACCCATGGTGGGCTGAAGGTGCCTGGCGCAACGACGCTCAAGCTCGAAAAATTCGCGCCCGCGCGGATCGAGACAGCGTATGCCGATGGGGGGCTTACATGATTGCCGGTTTCAGCGTCGTGGTTGGCCGCGAGCTGCGTCTGGCCCTGCGCCATGGCAGCGACACCATGATGGTGCTGGTATTCTTCGTGCTGGCGGTGATTCTTTTTCCCTTCGGCGTTGGCCCGGCGCCCGAGACGCTTGCCCGCATCGCGCCCGGCATTCTCTGGGTCACCGCGCTGCTGGCGGCGATGCTGTCGCTCGAGCGGTTGTTCGCCAGCGACTACGAGGATGGCTCGCTCGAATGGCTGGCGCTAGCACCTCTGCCGCTCGAAATAACCGTGCTGGCCAAGTGCCTTGCGCACTGGCTGACAACCGGTCTGCCCTTGGTGCTCGTTGCGCCGCTCCTGGGGCTGCTCCTCAACCTCGATCCCTCGAGCTATCTCACGCTGGTACTGGCGATGGTCCTGGGGACACCGGCGCTGACCCTGATCGGCGCCATCGGCGCGGCGCTTACCCTGGGAGCCCGGCGCGGCGGCGTGCTACTTTCGCTGCTCGTCCTACCGCTCTACATCCCGGTGTTGATCTTCGGGGTCGGCGCGGTTGATGCGGCGATTTTCGATCTCGATGCAGGGCCGCGGTTGCTGATCTTAAGCGCCCTCTCCCTCTTCGCTTTGGCGTTGGCCCCCTTCGCTGCGGCCGGTGCATTGCGCCAAGCGGTCGAATGATTAGATTAACGCCACGTATCGCGCGCGAGAGGAAAATGGATTCCTACCTCCAAATATTAACCATCAAAGGATCCAAATATTAACCATCAGAGGATAATGTACTCCGAGACTATTTATTCTGTTTGGAGGCGATAGGGAATGCCGGCGCGCAAGCGGGGTTTGTCGATCCACCGGTTTGCCAACCCGGGGCGCTTCCTGCGTCTGGCCAAGCGTTTGGTGCCTTGGTTTGCCGCGGCCAGCGCGCTGGCTATCGGGACCGGGCTTTATCTCGCGTTTTTCGTCGCCCCGCCCGACTACCAGCAGGGCGAGAGCGTGCGCATCATGTATGTCCATGTGCCCTCGGCCTGGATGGCGATGTTTGTCTATGCCGGGATTGCGGCTGCCAGCGCCGCGGCGCTGATCTGGCGCCATCCGCTGGCCGACATCTTCGCCAAATCTGCCGCGCCGCTGGGGGCGGGGTTCACAATTCTGGCGCTCGCCACCGGCTCCTTGTGGGGCAAGCCGATGTGGGGGACCTGGTGGGTGTGGGACGCGCGCCTGACGTCTGTCCTGGTGCTGCTCTTTCTCTATCTCGGCCATATCGGACTGATGAACGCCTTCGAGGACGCCACACGCGGCGCCCGTTCGGCAGCAGTCTTGGCGCTGGTTGGCGCGGTCAACGTGCCGATCATCAAGTTCTCGGTCGATTGGTGGAACACGCTGCACCAGCCGTCGAGCGTGATAAAACTCTCTGGGCCTTCGATCCACCCATCGATGCTGGCGCCCCTGTTGTTGATGGCCCTGGGTTTCACGCTCTATTTCGTGGCCCTTGTGATGGTGCGCATGCGCAGCGAGATCCTCGCCGCCCGTATTCGCGCCGCCCGGCTGGCCCAGCTCGGCGCCTGAAAATTGTTTGCACTTTAACCAACATACTGCGTTACCACATTTGAATCGCCATGGTTGACAGCATTGCTACATTCTTCGAGATGGGAGGCTACGCCCGCTTCGTCTGGCCGGCTTACGCCATCGCATTTGTCGTAATGGCTGGCTTCGTCGTGACTTCGTGGCGCATTCTGCGGTCCCGGCAGGCAAGCCTCGATGCGATCGAAGAGGCGCAACCCCGGCGCCGCCAGCGGCGGTCGGCGGAAAACAAGGCAGAAGAATAGTGAAACCCAAGCACCGGCGCATGATCATGCTAGCTTGCGCGGCGTTGATTCTCGCCGGCGCGGCGGCGCTGGTGATGACCGCGCTCCAGGATAATATCGTTTTCTTCCGCTCGCCGACCGATGTGGTGGAAAAGAAATTTGCCGCCGGCCGCCGATTTCGTATCGGCGGGCTGGTTGAGACGGGCAGCGTCAAGCGCCTGCCCGACGGCATCAGCGTCGAGTTCAAGGTCACCGACCTGAAGAATTCTGTCCGCGTTGCCTATAAGGGTCTCCTGCCCGACCTTTTCCGCGAGGGGCAGGGGATCGTCGCCCAGGGTACATTGCGCTCCGACGGGGTGTTCCTGGCCAGCGAAGTTCTGGCCAAGCACGACGAGAAATACATGCCGCCGGAAGTCGCCGACGCGCTCAAGAGGGCAGGGCGCTGGAAGGACGGCCAAAAAGAGGGCGCCATAACTAAAGCCAAATCCGGCGCCAAAGGCACTTCCAAATGATCGCCGAGATTGGCAATTTCGCGCTCATCCTGGCCTGCCTGACGGCGGTGGTGCAGGGGGTATTTCCACTGGCCGGCGCGGCGCGGGGGGAGGCTTCGTGGATGGCGCTGGCGCGGCCGGCGGCTCAGACTCAGTTCGCCCTTGTCGCGATTTCATTCGCGGCGCTGACTTACGGCTACGTGGTTTCCGATTTCTCGATCCTCAACGTCGCCCAAAACTCGCACAGCGCCAAACCGCTGCTCTACAAGATCTCCGGCGTGTGGTCCAACCACGAAGGATCGATGCTGTTGTGGGTACTGATCCTATCGCTGTTCGGCGCAGCGCTGGCCACATTCGGCGGCAATCTGCCGCCAAGTTTGCGGGCCCGTGCGCTGGGCGTGCAGGGGCTGATCGGCATCGCCTTCCTGAGCTTCATCCTGTTTACCTCGAACCCCTTCGAGCGGGTCAACCCGGCGCCCTTGGACGGCAGCGGCCTCAACCCGCTGCTGCAAGACCCCGGCCTCGCCTTCCATCCGCCTTTTCTTTATCTCGGCTATGTCGGATTTTCGGTTGCCTTCTCGTTCGCCATCGCCGCTCTGCTCGAAGGCCGCGTCGATCCGGCTTGGGCGCGTTGGGTGCGCCCCTGGACGCTGGCCGCCTGGAGCTTTCTGACGCTGGGCATCGCGCTGGGCTCGTGGTGGGCTTACTATGAGCTCGGTTGGGGCGGCTGGTGGTTCTGGGATCCAGTCGAGAACGCCTCCTTCATGCCGTGGCTGGCCGGCACCGCGCTGCTCCATTCGGCGATCGTCGTCGAGAAGCGCGACGCCTTGAAAAGCTGGACCGTGCTGCTCGCCATCATCGCTTTCTCGCTCAGCCTGATCGGCGCCTTCCTGGTGCGTTCTGGCGTACTGACTTCCGTTCATACCTTCGCCACCGATCCGGAGCGCGGGCTGTACATCCTGGCCATCCTGATCGTTGCCATTGGTGGCTCGCTGTCGCTCTACGCCTGGCGTGCGCCGGCCCTGCGGGCCACCGGCAGCTTCAAGCCGGTCAGCCGCGAGGGGGCGATCGTGCTCAACAACCTTCTGCTGACGACGGCTGCGGCGACGGTCTTCATCGGCACGCTTTATCCGTTGTTGCTGGACGCGCTCGGCGGCGGCAAGATCTCGGTCGGCGCGCCTTATTTCAACGCCACCTTCGTGCCGATCATGACCCCGCTGGTGATCGCCATGGCGCTCGGCCCGGTGCTGTCCTGGAAGCGCGGCGATTTGTGGCGCGCTTTTGCGAGGCTCAAGCTGGCCTTCGTCGCAGCGCTCGGCGTGGCCGCGCTGTCGCTATGGCTTGACAGCGCGCGTGACATTCTGGCGGCCTTTGGCATGGCGCTGGCGGTGTGGCTGTTCGCCGGCACGGCTAGTGAGCTGGCCGGCCGCATCAAGCTCGGCCGCGTCAGCCCGGCCGAAAGCCTGCGCCGGGCATTTGGAATACCCCGCGCCTCTTACGGCATGACCATCGCCCATATGGGGATGGCCGTAGCCATCGCCGGCATCACCGCGGCCTCGGCCTGGCAGAGCGAGGTGATCCGCCACATGGCCCCGGGGCAGACCGCGCTTCTTGCCGGCTATGCAGTGCGTTTCGACGGCGTCTCCAAGCGCCAGGGTCCTAATTATATTTCCCAGCTCGGGACCTTCACCGTCACTCGCGGCGGCCGCAAAATCGCTACCCTCGTGGCCGAGAAGCGTTTCTATCCGGTGCAGCGCCGCAACACCACCGAGGCGGCGATCCACACTACTTGGCTCTCCGACATATACGCCGTGCTCGGTGATCCCAATGGCAA
>JAPULJ010000209.1 GCA_027295145.1 Alphaproteobacteria bacterium
GCAAGACTTTGAAATCAAACAATTCATTTCCGGCCGGACTCTGAGAGTCGTAATTTTTACGCCATTGATTGTAATTATGACATTAGAGAATAAATGCGGCCGAGCGCCCCCCATTCGGGTGATATTGTAAAAAATTTTGGCTCGTCTGGGAAATCTGTGGGTAAGTCTGAGCTCAGAACGGTGGCGATTGGGTGACCTGCAGAAATCGGTGGAAGCGCCGGCAGGTGGAATCAAAGGAACGTTGTTGCTGCTCGGTACCATGGTAGATAAGGGGTCCGCCGTCATCGCCGCTCGCGCTTGAGAGCAACTGCTCGACGGGGCGGTTACGTAGCGGTGGGTCGTCGTACAGCGCCCGGATAAGCTCCCCACCGAGAAGCCACAAGTTGTCCCGGTGCGTACGCAGAGTTCTGGGCGAGAGTCCGAGGTCGAGCGCGCCGGTGTTGTTGATGCGGGCGAACGCGAAGGCCTTTTCGTCATGGGTCGTGAACGCGGCCGCCTCGTTGGTCGGTTCACGGTCGACGACATCATTGGTCAACACGAAATCGCGCACCACCAGTTCACCTTCGGCGGCGGCCGGCCCGGCGGCGAGGGTGGAGACCGCCAGCGTTGCCCCGAACAGCGCCATCGGTAAACCGAATTTTTTAATGGATCCAATCATCTCTATAGACTCCTGTTACTCATGAACTTGCAACCGCACCCATTAGAGAGCGCCAAGTTCGAAGCCCGGCCGCGGCGGTCGGGTCTCCGCAGGAACCAGCCAAATTGTTCGGCGAAGTGCCCCCAAATTTTGTTGTCGTTGACGTGAGACTAGGCTGGAATTCCTTCGAAATGATTAGGCGATGCATTGAATTCGAGCCGAATGCGAGTCGGTTCGGCAGGACTATTCGAAGATGCCGTGCCCTGGAAGCGAGGGATCGGTCCTCGTTCCGCACGAGAAAGGTCAGCACGGCGAAGACCTGCGGTTCAAGCGTCACTGGTTTTTTGCGCGCCCCCAATTCCTGTCGATCGGGATCGAGTGAATAATCACCAAATCGGTAGACCGCCACTTGAGTGTCGATCCGGCCGTGCTCGAGCGGGATCGTCTTGCGAAGCTGTACGGGGCCGAAACCGGGATCAGCGATCCATTCCCTGCCATTAAAACAGGCTCGCGGCCTCGCGGGCACCCCGTGACCTCGCCTTTCGATCGTCCGCGACGATGATTTCGGCACGACAATCGAGGCTCGACGTCACATCCGTCTATCTGGCGTGGCGTTGATCATGTGGACCTGTAGCACGCGTCGCCAGGTTTCGTCGGATAGACGATCCCGAGGCGGTGAATTCTCGACCGGCGGATCTATCCTGCCGGAGATCATCTCCGCGACGGCGCCCGAGATCATCTCCATCAGGGATCGTACCCCGCGCCAAACCGATTGCGCGTCGCCGCGGACATTGCGATCGGATAGAATCACCAGCGTTACGGTGAACGAGAACAGGAAAACCAGTCCCTGCTGCGGTATCTCTATACCTAAGGCCATTTTGAAGTCTCCTAATCTTCCACTCCGATGTGAACTCTCCTAATTTTCGATTCCGGTCTAATTACTTCAAGGAAATGTCATTAGTGTGGTCGAATTTGGGAATTTTCTTGACAGAGTTAAGAGATAACCCGGTTAAAGTTCTGCGGACAGCGGAGGAACTCGCTTCAACCGACTCTCACACTGGCGCCTTTTATTTGTTCAAAAAAAGGGGTTGCTGACGTCCAAGCTCAGTGGAAACGCTTGGTGGAACCGACGGACGGCCGAGCGAGATATTGAATCCGCTCGACGTAATCAATCAAGTCACCGCGAATTGCGTAGAACTCGCCGTTCTCTTCACCAATGGCACAAAGCAATTCAATTCGGCGCCAAAACTCATCGTCCTTATTGAGCCGGTCCGCTTCGGCGGGACTGACAGGGCGTACAGCACCCTGTCCGGGATCACGCAGTCCGGCAAACGATGCGACCCTCATCAATCGTCTTCAGCTTGCCATGTCCCTGCATCGAGGGCTCTTACCCTTTGAGAGAATGCCCGATGCATGTCGTTGAGCCGTTGGGCCAACCACTCGTGCTGATTTGTCCAGTCCGCTTCGTCCTCAGGATCGACGTTACTGAGGTAAGAGGAGATCCGGCAATCGCTACCGGATGGTAGACCCTCCCAATCTAGTGGATAGCCCAGCTCCCGCTCTATTGCCTCTCGCTGTTGTTCCAGCCGATCGGGTTCTGCAGCACGGCGGAGCTGATCCGCTCAGGCACGATCTCGCACAGCGTGAGACAGAAGCTCGATCCGATGCAGCCGCCGAGCGTATGGCAACGCTCGATGCCGAGGTGATCCACCAGCGCAAGCTGATCGGCAGCGTAAGTGTGCCATCTAGACGGGCGATCCGCCACGCGCCTTCAGATTGGCAAGAAACTCACGCCGGTTCCGAGGCCCGAATGTCAGGAAATGTGGATCCGGGTTTTCTCGATATTCAGTGCGACGATGCTGAATGGCGTCGCGACGCGCCCGCTTGAGAACCTCGTCGACATCGATGCCATAGGGTCTGGTCGCGTTTAGCCCGAAAATCCGGGCGCGCAACTCGGACGTCATCTTCGGATAACCGTACTTCTCCTGGAACTCATTCGAAATCTGGAATGTGCGGAACGCCTGTATCTGATCCTGAGGCGAACCGTACCAGATGCAGTCGGAGCCATAGAGAACATTCGTCTCGCCAATATGCTTGACCAATTTGCCGTTAACGTGGTCAGCGATATCAGGATCGCGCAAGGCGTACCGACAAGTGCTGCCGAGTTCCGCATAAACATTGCTGTTGCGCAGGATCTCATTTTCCTCCACCGACCGAATCAGTTCG
>JAPULJ010000021.1 GCA_027295145.1 Alphaproteobacteria bacterium
AACGGGTTCTCTCGGCACATTCGTTGAATGAGTTCGCGTATTTCCTTCGAGGTTCGCGGGCGACCCGGCTTTCCGTGGCAGGATTTCCATTTCCAGAACATGCGGAACCCCTGGCGGTGCCAGCCGATGACTGTCTCGGGCTTGACGATGACAAGGGCGTCTTTCCAGCGTGGCCACAGGCGGCAAAGGAAGACCCAGAACACGCGGTCGAGCGGACGAAGCCACGGCCGTGGTCTTTCCCGCTTCAGCACTGCGACTTGTTGGCGGAGAGCGATGTTTTCCAGCAGTAACGTTGCGCGGCTCAGACAATCTCGCGGACGAAGGCGACGAGGATCACGACGATGGTTTGCATGCTGCAGACGGTAGCTGGCAGTGGACCGAAATGCCAGGTTATCCGCGGCCGACGAGGTTTTGAGGAACGACCCCTATGTATACCTGTAAGCGTCCTTTGTTGGTGGGGTCACAGCATTTTGCAACACAGCCCTTCTTTTTTATGCAGATCGGGCCGCTTTATGCAGATCGGGCCGCACATCAAGAATTTCAGCCTCGCTGATTTGGCGCTGATCTTAATTTGATGTGTCAATTTAATTCCCAACCGCACTCCTCCGCCACTTTCCCAATCGCGGCGGCAGAGCCGGTCAAATTGAAAACTGCAACAATTGGGTTAGAACGGTATGGGATTAGCCTGGCTACGTACCTATTTCCTTTGGCTAGCTGCCTTAACAACATAATTGGATTTGGCGCAAAAGTCGCTTGGTTGTCTGTTGACACTGACCAACTCTCTGTTTGCGCAGGTTTGTTGTCGATCCCTGTTATTATTTTCGATTTGTCTCCACCCAGATATGAAGACCAATCAATATAAATAGTCGTTTTGTGCGACTTGCAACGGGCAATAATTATTATTTTTTTGCCGTAAGTCGAACGTCCACTGTCTGATACTGCCCGAGCGATCACGATGGCTGTATCGTCGATAGGGTTATTTTTTATCTGGGTATACCATTTCCCTTTCCTTTCTGTTTTTTTAGAATTTCGTCCGACGGCAAAGTCGTAACAGGTCAAACGCCGTTTGTCGTCATTTATAGCCTTACATTTGGCTACTTCCGTTTGTGCTATGGCATCGTTGGCGCTTAAAGACAATAATAGTATCATCCCCATTATTCGCAGCATACCAGCACCTCAGGTAGAAGTATTATTCCAGTTGTATAGCTAATACGCATATTACCCCTAACCGGGCAAAACGCCAAGGTGCTTGGGTTGTGGCGGGGTAATGGGCCACCAAATAGCTCTGAAACGGCCCTGCCAGCCCGATTCAGGCGTTTTAAACACCAAAAGCCGTTTTGGGGGGCACGCGGAACCAGCTTGAGGGCAGCCCACGCCCGCCCAGCGCGCAATGCAGCGCCCCCAACCGTCGTTTTCTCCTCGTTTCGTCCCACTCGGCGATCAAAACAATTTACAACTGTTTTTTGTTGCTAATTCTATCCAAAATAACCACATTATATCGTCATTTAATTGGTCTAAGCGGAGTAGGAGGAAGCATGAACCATATACTTGATGTAGACCGACCGAAGTTCGACGGGGCGGGACGATATCCGCCAAATTTCCTGGTAGAGCTGGGAGAAATAGCCACTGAAGTGCGATTAAAAGAAAGCGAGGCCACAGACCTCGATCGCAAAATGGCACTTAACATGATGGAGATAGGCCGCCTGCTCGCCAAAGCACTAGATGGGTTCAACCTGTACAATGAGAAGCAGATGGGCGAAGGTGAGCCAAAGGGGTTCGAGGAGTGGCTCAAACGCGAATTCAAGCAGGACCGTTCATACGCCTACAAGTACATCAAATTTTATACCAAGTATCGTGGCGATGTGGAACTCGTTCCACATGGCCCCGGCAAGAAGGCCTTGTTTGCATTAGCGGCAGATGACGTCTCAGATGAAGTGAAAAGGGACGTGGCCGATAAAGTTGCGGCAGGCGTTCAGGTAAAAGCGTCCGACATCACGAATCTGAAGCGTGCTGAGAAGGGACTGCCCCCAACATGGCGAATGCCAGACGGGGTAAAGGACGACATCAGCATGGCCTACGAAGTGATTATGGGGATAGGCGACCTTAGTATCAATCCAGGCACCGTCGCCAAACGCTACGGCTTCGCTAATCCAACCAACAAACTCGAGGAGTTCGAACGTCGGACATGGAAAAAGGCGATCAAACGTCTACGAAGGGTGGCTAAAGTCCTCTAGAAACCAGCCAACGTGTTAGCCCACCGTGTATCAGGGCCGTTTTTCGGCCCGTACAGCCGCATCTATGGTAGGGGTACGCTTTGGGGGGAGCGGAGACCCGCCATTAGGCGGGCTCAGCTATGTCGGCGCGGCTCAGGGGCAACTAGGGGGTATATTTGGCAGGGGCGTGCCGGTCAAACATAACCCTAATCTCGTCCACTGAGACAATTTGATGCTCGCGGCGCTCATCGCAGTTTGGGTCGTACTCATCGAAGTACTCGAAGGCCAATTGGAGTCTTTCGTGTGCGTCCAATTCAAATGCCAGCTCCTCCGCATTCAAATTTGGTAGATCTTGTGGCAACCAGACAAGGCGGAAGTAAGCGGTCATGATTACGACGCGACTGGCCAATCCTCCAGCCGGTATGCGCTATCCCAGAACATCCACTCAAATTGAACGGAGCGTTTGAACGCATGCAGCATCGCGCCTTGACGTTCGGGCGTCGCCGCCTCTGCCGTACGATCGTTGATGGAGATCGCTATCTCGACCGCCTCGCCGAAGGTCGGATCGGAATAGGAGTCAATCCAAGCCTGGTATGGATTGTCCTGCCCGGCCGTGCCCGCGATGTGATTGCCTACCTCCCAGTAGATCCAGAAACAGGGCAACACCGCGGCGACCAGCTCTTCATAACCGCCCTGCAACGCAACAGCGAGTAAGAAGTTCGTATAGCCATAACAAGTTGGTGATGGTTCAGCATCCGTGGCTTCACGTGGATCGATACCGAACTTTTCGAAAAAACTTCCGTGCAAGGCGCGTTCGACCACGAGCGCCTGCTCGGCGGACCGAGCGAAGTATTGCATGGCTTCCGCATCCGGCGCCTTCGCTGAAGCCATCGCAAGAGCTCGAGAATACTGTTCCAGGTAAAGCGCATCCTGAACCATGTAGAATTGGAAACGCTCTTGGGACAGCGTTCCGTCGGCAAGCTCTCGATTGAACGGCAAGTCGAGGATACGCTGATAGAGCCCGCTGCTTTCCTCCCAAGCACGTTTGCTGAAGGTCGTCATGGCATTGTCCCTGTACTTCCGGCGCGGTTCTAATTCGATTGACGCGCTCTATGGAGCTTGAAGCCGCGTCCTTCGGCTTCATAGCATCTTAGGTCGGAATTCGGAAATAGGCGTCAGGGAACAAGATGAGCCATCGTGTCGAACGGGCGAGCTTCATTGTCTCCGATCGCTCCACCACCTCTCACGCCCAATCCCTGGGTCACGACGCCATCGGCCTCGACGGATCGTTGGAACTCGTCGCAATGGCGCGCCGTTATTCCGGATGCGACGTGCTACACAAGAATTTTCTCGCGATGAATTTGCCGGTGAACCGCTTCGACGGAATTTTCGCGAATGCGTCGTTGTTCCACGTGCCGAGCCAAGAATTGCCCCGAGTGTTGGCGGAACTCGCCGAAACCTTGAGGCCCCGGGGCGTCCTGTTCTGTTCGAACCCAAGGGGGAATAACGAAGAAGGTGTCAGTGGCGACCGCTATAGCTGCTTTTTCGATCTTACCACCTGGCGTGATTTCATCACCGCCGCCGGGTTTCTTGAGGTGAGGCATTACTATCGACCGCCCGGGCTCCCGCGCTACAAGCAATGGTGGCTCGCGACGGTCTTGCGCAAAGGCTGATGATGCTCACTCTTCTAACACGCTGTCGGCTGGTATGGCTCTGGAACCAAGATTGGCGTTGTAGCGGAACCGCGTCGCACAATAAGGACATATGATGGAATCGGCTCCGCCCATGTTCAGGTATATATGAGGATGGTCGTGGGGCACCGCTGCACCCGCGCATCTGAACTCCTTCACGCCGATTTGAATCTCAGGCAAGCCGCGGTCGTTCTTGAACTTCGGGTATTCGGTCATGTTGCGTCACGGTTCGTCAGATTGCGCCGATCAGAGCGGAACTCGATCGAAGCAATTTCCGCCTCGCCCCTGACGTCATTAACTGGCGCCCGTGCCTGCGGCGATTTCGTTGATCTTCGCTGCCATGATGAAGTCGTTCTCGTGCAGCCCTTTGATCTTTTTGGTCTGCAACACGATGGCGCAAAAACCCCAACCGAAGTTGATCGACACCGGGTGGTGAAACTCGGACTCGGCGAGCTCGCCGACCGCGGTCACGAAATCCAAGGTCTGGCGAAAATTCTTGAATCGGAATTCGCTCGCGATCTTGGTGTTGCCGTCATTTGCACTCCAGCCTGTCGACTGCGGCAGCAACAATTGCACTTCATCGGAACTCAGAGGCGGCACCCCCCCGCGACAGGGCACGCACGTTTTCTGCGCGAGACCAGCATCCGTCATGACTGCATCTCCATTCCCTTCGTCCTACCGCTGAGTTGTGACCAAGCCCCGATCCGGTCAATGGGCGCGATCCCGAGAACCCGAAGCAAAATGCAGTCCACTTAACGGTGGCCCACAACGATACGCAGGGAGTCACCGCCGGGGTAGGCGTGTGGCTAGGCTCCCTGTGGCGCCCTATCCAATGATATGGGGAGTATCCCTGAACCGGCCAAGTGCGGGAAGGCCGCTCAGCGACCGGCGAACCGAGGCCGTCGGGATACGGCACAACTGCACTTCTGGCGCTTTCGGAGGGTGCGTCCCGACAGGGCTGGAGAGTCAGCACGAGCCGCGAATGTGACTGCCACCAGGGGTACAAACCCACGCTCAGTGGGTGGTAATGCCGCTCACGTCCGTCTTGCCCGATGAGCCGGGCACCTCGACCACATCAGACTCATCCCACTCGATCGGCACCGGCGTCAACGTCAAGGCTTGGGCGACGACTTCGTCCACCGACGTGACGGCGATGATCTCGAGCGCCCGTTTGACGTTGTCGGGGATCTCCGCGAGGTCCTTTTCGTTCTCCTTTGGGATCAACACCTTGGTGATGCC
>JAPULJ010000210.1 GCA_027295145.1 Alphaproteobacteria bacterium
GCCCAGTGGCGAGTAGCGAGTTTCGAGCGGCAAGGGAGAGATAGGTTTTGTTTTTCCTTCCTACTTGCAACTTCACACTTGTTACTGAAAACTTGACTTTACCTAGCGCCGAAACCCAAAATCTGCCCTTCCCCGGAAATAGAGTCCTGGGCAGTTCCGGAATAAGGCTACGTAGCTCAGGTGGTTAGAGCACGGCACTCATAATGCCGGTGTCGGTGGTTCGAGTCCACCCGTAGCCACCAGCTTGATCAATAAGGTACCCCGCCTGCCCGAACTCACAGGTTTGTGAGTTCGGGAGGATTTCGGGTGCTTTGTTCATAGCCAACTTGTGTGATGACGCGGGGCAACGTTTCGGTTTATGGACGGCCAGCCCGTGGACGGTAGGTACCGGTCAAGGTGCGATCCCATCAGCGAAAACCATTAAAGACAAGACCCAACCCCGGAGGCCCCTAGAAAGTTCAAGTTGTTGTGTGTTGTTTTGGGAATGGAATGCCGCGGTAAAGATTCGATTCACTGTTCCCGGGGCGACAATGTGAGAACGACTCATTCAGCCTATACTCCAAAAAGATATCCCTGACGAGCGCTGGATTATAAGGGTCGTTTTCAAGAATCGGTAACCCCTCGCTAAGATCAAATCGATCGATCTACGCCCAAGGTTCACTTTGTCGGCGTGCCATGGATGACCTCGGCGTAGCGCAGCACACTAAGAGGTGGATAGAACTTCAACCGGCGCGCGGTTTCCATGTTGATGATGTACGAGAACCTGTCCAGCCCCCGGATCGGAATATCGATCGGCGCAATACCTTTGACGAGCACTTGCTCTGCCTGGTAGCCGGCTAACTGGCCGACATTGTAGTAGCGGCTGGCGACGACAAGTAGGCCATTGGATTTGGCGGCCATCGCCTCATAAGGGGCGGCTAGTGGTAAACCATGTTCGATCGCGGTATTTGTAAACAGATCCCGGTTGGCCATCAGAAAGGAACTTGAGCCGACGTAGATAAAGTCGACGCCCATCTCTTTCGCTTCGGCGACTTTCTTCGGAATGGACTCGACGATCGGTTTTCCTTGTTCGTTAAGGTCGAGTTTCAGTTCAACCACCTCGATGCCCATTTGCTCGGCAACAGAGCGTATTTCCTTTGCTTTCAGGCGGCCGTTGAGCTCGTTGGTATTATAGATGAGACCAATCCTATTGAATTTGCGATAGGCCTGCACCGCCTTCATCAAGACTTTCTCTGGCACGCGGTTTCGTGTGCCGGTGATGTTCAAGCGGCCCGAGGACGCATAACTGGCAATGATCTTTGCGCCAACGGGATCTGCGACAATCATAAAGACGACTGGAATATCGGTGACGTGAACATCCGGATCAGCTTTGCCTATCCGCCCGACGATGCCACGGGTAACCGAGGTGCCCCAGGTAACCACCAGATCAACGTCCATTTTCTTCGCTTCATTGACAAACCCTGGCAGACGCTTCTTGTCACGTTCGGCATTACGAATCGTGAAATTGACCGGAATGTTGCGGTCGCGGAAGTAATCTTGAAAGCCCTTACAAGCATCCTCGCATCCGCGCCACACGACCATATAGATGTCAAATGACTCACGGTCACCTTGGGCGAATGTCGGGAAGGCCGCCAGGAGCCAGACGCCAGCGAGAAGACGAATGCACTGATTGCGCAAGTCCATACTCGAGACTCCTTAAGCCGGGGTCCTCTTACCGCTCCGGGTCAGCGGGTAGGACAAAACGAAAAGGACGGCCGCCCCGGAAACCACTATCCCGATGACACCGATACTGGCGTGGTAGCCGTAGCGGCCGAGCAGGATGGCGGAGAGAAGCAGGCCAGCGATCATACCCACGCGTTCCGCGCTGCGCAGAAAGTTCAAAACAGTGGTGCGGCCTACCAGTTCGATCTCATGCTCGCAGATCTCTAGCGCCAAGGCGAACTGCGGCGCCCGGGTGAGTGCATGTGACACTCCCATGATGATCACCGCCAGGACCACTGCCCAGATGCTGCGCCAGTCGTAGAAGGCAACCAAACCGATGCCGGAAAGCAGCGACCCAAGCCCCACCACCCAGGCGAGTCCGCCGAAACGGTCTACAAGGTGCGAGGCAAGCGGGCCCAAAGCAAATACAAGGAGGTAGTAGATCATCATAATCCGCCCGATTTCGGCGGGACTGGCACCGAGGTCGAAGAGATAAAGCGGAACCAGGTACCACAGATAAGCGGCCGCAAGGACGTTCGCGGGGATCGCCGCGAAAAAAAGAAAGACCACGAACCGAGCATTTCTTAAAACGGTCCAAATCTTGGCCAAGCTCCCGGTCGATTTTTGGCGAACCGCTTCCTTTGCGCCCAGCTCACGCGTCAACATCTGGTAAGCCATCATCCCCGATACGGTCGCCAAGACCCCAGCCAGCAAGAAGACGAGGCGATATCCGACGCGGTCAGCCAAAATCCCGCCGATCGCCGTGCCGCACATAGTCGCGCTCATGATGACGGCGACAAACACAGATATGGTCCGCGCACGACTTTCCGCAGTGTCCAGCCCGAACACGTAGCTTTGGGAGGCGATAGTAATCATGGCATAACCAAGGCCGGTGGTAGCTCGCCACCACATCAGCTCGTAGACCGTTTGGGCGAAACCGCAACCGATAAAGCCGGCAACAGCGGGGATCAGGCCGATCAAGAAGATCTTGCGGCTGCCGTAACGGTCGGACCAGACGCCTGCGTACGGTGCGGCAACGGCCAGTACGGCCAGGTAGACAGCAATCGGCAGACCGATGACCACCGCCTCGCTCAATCCGGGAATAGGCTCATAGAGGGAGCGCACGAACAGCGGCAGGAATGATTTTTGAAGCTCTTCGGCAAAGGCAAAAATGAAAAGGGGAACGCGGACGTCATTCGCGGTTGCCCGAAGCAGCGGCGTCAGTCCCTTTATCAGACCGAAGCGAGTGCCAATGTCCTTGTGCAGCACGGCCGCGTTGGCAGTACCGCGTTCCGTCGCTTGCCGGCCCTCGAGCCGCTCCGCTAAGCGTTGGCTCAACGCTTGATAACGTTCGTTGAGTTGCTTGGCACCGTGTGACAGATAGCGGGCTACCTGACCCACGGGATCGCGGGCCCGGGTAAGCAGATATCTGCTGAAATCGCCTTGGCCCTGCAACCCCATTAGCAGATTGAGGCGCTCCATTGGGCCGGTAACGTAGAGTAGGATCAGTGCGAGCATAACCTCGAACGCCACCAGAAGGGCGACGAGCAAGATCACAACTATGTCGTAAACGATATCGTCGAGTTGACGTTGGACGAAGCTTTTATCGATGCCGATGTTAACGAAGCCAAGGAGCTCGCCCTTATCACGGATGGGGAATGCGTAATTGAGCGACTGTGGCAGTTCTGTAAAGTCGGCATGAAGGGAGCTTGTCTGCTTCAGCAGGTCCTGTAACTTCTGGTCGACCTCTCCCCCTTGATAAAGCAGCTTGCCCGTCCGATCGACGAGCGCGATATAGGCCAACTCGTCATAGGCGTCAACAACTGTTGTCAGGTACTCATCAGCACCGACGAGCTGATCGAATGGAATGCCATAGTCGATTGCGCGCTGGACATCAGCACCTATGATCTGACCGATCAACTCAGCCTTTCTGCTCAATTCCGGAGTTAGTAGGCGATTGAATTCTTTCAGGGTCAGGTAGGCTATGGAAAACGATGAAAGCAAAAGTACCACTGTCACCAGCACGAAGAGACGCCGTGTTACCCGGTTTGCAAAAGGAGCTACCGTTGCTGCGGTCATTTGGAGGCCGTCCGGTGTATGACGCTTTTACTTCTGACGGTCAGCGCTAGGCGCGATATGCTCGAGTTCGTCGAGCTCGTTCCTGGCTTCCGAGACGTTGTTTTGGATTATCGATAACCTTTCGTCGAAGTCAGCCACCTGCAGAATCGTAGGCTTGGCGGCAGCGCGCGGTGCCCTAACTGCCAAGAGTTTGGGCTCGTCACTCCTGTGTCTCTGCAGCGACGCCCGGATGTTGTCCATGTCTCGAGTCAGGTCCCGAAATCCGAGCTTGATCCCAATAAATGCAAGCAGCGCGAAGCCGGCAAGAATCAGGAGGGTGTCCCGTGCCAAGGAAAAGGTTAGCGTTGCCACTTGGGCGTCGAAGCCCTCCTTAGAGTAAGTAAGAACGACACCACCGATGGGTTGACCAAAACTGTTCACCAGCGACACGCCGCTGACGAAAACGTTGCCCATGTCCAGCCCCCATGTGCGACCATCGGCGTCTTTTTGAACTTGAAGAAAATCATCCGGCACGGTGCCGTTCGCCTTGCCTTCCTGCGTGGAGTAAAGGATGCGGCCACTGGGATCGTATATCTCGATCGACTCTATGCCCGGATCGCTCAGTTTAGCCCTGTCGATGAGTGTGTCGGCCGTTCGCACTTCACGAAGCGCGAGTCCTAAATCGACAGCGCTATGGATGGATTCGCTTATGGTAATCCCGACAACAGTAAGCCGGTTCTGTATAAGGGTGGTGAGCGTTGTCTGAAACTTGAAGTAGCTCATCATGAAAAGGAGGCCCATCACGACGAGCAGCACCAGCATGGTGCACATCCACGTTTTCGAGGAAATATTCACAGTGTCGTCGACACAGTTTTGCCCCAACTAGCGCCGCCGGGCTGTGATTTACTTGATTTAGATCAGCAACACGGCAGAATGCTAAACTCGGGGTAAGAGGCTAACATGCCCCCCCGCGGCCAGCGTTCACAGGATCCAACACCCAACCAACAGAGTCAATAGCATTGTTAAGGCAAGGTTTAGTCAATAGTCCTGCTGCTATATGACAAGGGCATTGAGACTGGCGCCGGGTAGGTTTTGAGAATCGTTTTGGGAATTCGGTTCGCTTGCTGCAACGTAACCTACTTAAAATATTGGCGCGCCCGGAGGGACTCGAACCCCCGACCACGTGGTTCGTAGATAGTTGTGCGAAGACAAACAAGTACTCGCGAAATAACGGTATTTGTGAGCGTACTTGTGCTATTGAAACCGCGGAAAACGTTAGTAACGCTCAGATAGTTTTCGGTGAATAGCACAGGCCTACCCGATGTGTTCAAGCCGCTGAAGTAAGCGCGTCCCGTCGATTTCCGATCTGAAGAACCTCCGACCCAAGTCAACTAGACCTCTGCGTAGCTGGCGACCTCAGTCTCAATCAGTTCGTGTAGCGTGCTTGCGGGCGTGACAATAGCCATGCCGGCGTTGATATCGGTCAATACGCCATCGAAACCAAACCCACTCTTCTGTCTGACGGGCTGTTCGATATCGTAGTGAGCGGATACAAGACCAAAGAAGCCGTGGACAACAGAAACTTCTTCCAATTGGTGTCCTACGACACCGGGCATCCACCAGATTGCCGGGGACCCGCTGTGCCCTCCCCCTGACCGACTCTCAATCAGATAGCCTGTCACATCGAAGTTAATACTCCCTCCGTCCCTAGTGGCCGATCTTACCCGGATCGGCTCGC
>JAPULJ010000211.1 GCA_027295145.1 Alphaproteobacteria bacterium
GTTCGACGTGGTTCTTGCGCAGCTGCAGCACCAGGTCATTGGCTTGCGGTCCATAGACCTTGTGCGGCGAGGTGATGATGGTCTTGCCGTCATGGATGTACTTCTTGTACTGGGGCATGAAATCGGCACCGGAGTTCTCGAAATCCTCGACCGTATAGGCGCTCGGCCGGTCGAACATGCCGATCTTGTGCATCAGCTTTTCGAGCGCACCCTCGAAGCGCCAGCCCTTGTCGGTCGGGTAGTAGTAGTGGGGCGAGATCGCGACGGTGATGCCGCGCTGCTTCGCGGCAGCGAAGAGGCGCCCGAGGTTCTCGACGGTATTGTGTTGCTCTACGCTTTCACCGACTACGCCCCAAGTCACACCCTCTGGGCTCAGAAAGTCAATCTGCGGGTCAGTCACCACGAGCGCCGCGCGCTCCAGGTTAAGTTTCATATCCGAGGGCGGTAGTGCCGGTTCGGCCGGCGGCGCGTAGGGGTCCGCCTGGGCCAGGGCCGGTGTGGCGATTAGACCCGCCGCTAAAGCGGCCGCGCCGGCAATGGCCGTGCCGCCGAGCAGGGTTCTGCGACTCAATTCCTGGTCGCTAGCATAATCGTGACTATGATGCTCTAATTTGCCGCACATGATCGCTATCCCTTCTTTTTCATGGGGCGGGGTCAACCACCAGCCAGTTTGGGGAGGGAGACGTGCTTTTGGGTCGTCAAAGCGTGCTCCTCCGTCCGCGGAAGAGGTGAACAGCGAGCAATGATGCTGCTCGACCAGCTGCTTGGTGAACTCGACATCGGGATCAACACCTTCGCGGTCTGCGAGGTGCGCCCGGGGTCTTGCCTGGTCCTGGAAGACGACAAGATGGCGACAATCCATTACGTGCTGTCTGGAAATGGCACCGCTCAGCCCATGAACGGGCCGGCGATATCCTTGACCGCACAGACCGTTGTGATCGCGCCGCCCGGGACCTGCATGGTGGTGAGTCCCGGCTGGCAACGGCAGATGACCATCCCGGAGCCGAAGTGCAGGCCGCTACCCGGAGGATGGGATTGGGTCACGGTCGGTGTCGGAGAGGGGGGGCTGGTTCTGGTTTGTGGTGCGCTGGCCGCGACCCACCGTCACGTGATGGGCCTGTTCGACCACCTGCGCGAGCCCCTGGTGGAGAACGTAAGCGGCGCCGTCGCCTTCCGCGACCCTTTCCACCGGCTACTAGATGAGCTCTCGGCGCCGCGCCCCGGATCCAAGGCCCTGGCCGACCTGCTGATGAAGGAGTGTCTGGTCGAGCTTTTGCGACGAATCTGTGAGACTGGAGAATGCCGCGAGCCCTGGCTCGTCGCGCTCGAGAATCCACACCTGAGTAAGGCGATCGGCGCTATGCTCGATCGGCCCGAAAATCCCTTTACCCTCGAACAACTCGCTGACGTCGCGGGCATGTCGCGCGCGAGCTTCGCCGAGCGGTTCAAGAAGGCCTTTGGCCGTACCGCAATGGACTTCCTGAAGGAGTTGAGGCTGGGGCGTGCCGCCCGTCTGCTGGAAACCACCGACCTGCCGGTAAAAACCATCGCGGCGCGAGTTGGATTTTCCAGCCGTAGCCACTTCTCGCGCGCCTTCAAGGCCGCCATGCAACTCGACCCAACCGCCTACCGTGCCTCAATTCACGCGAAACGCGCTAAACCTGAGTCGATGGTCGGCGCCTAAGCTCTGGGGCTTATTGTGCCATCGTCTGGTCGGCGTCCATGGCGAAGTTCCGGTCGAGCCCAGCTGACCAGTCAGACCTCATGCACCCCCCATAATTGGCCTCCGATTACCATAGGATGACAGATCGACAAGAGGTTCAAAAGTCCGCCGCAGACCGGCGGGCTAACTGTCGGCCAACCCTGGTGACACAAAGGCGTTTCCACGACAAGATTCAAACGCCACACTTGATGCGCGACCTATCGTCACCGACGTCCTCGAATGTCCGTTTGTGACTATAAGCGGACATCCAGCGGGTAGCTCGCGAACGTCCGCTTTACCCCCAATAGCAGACATTCAAATCATGATTCCGCCTCAGCCCTTTTCCAATGTCCGCTTTGCCCCCAATAGCGGACATAAATGCCCAGGGCGCGGAATGTCTGCTTTTGACCCAAAGCGGACATTGAGGGTGTTAGCGGCATGAACGCCTAGCCTCGTGAGTGTCGAGGGGTGCCTTCTCTTCACGAGATTGGCGGCGCAGCGGCCGTTTCATCGCAAAATCGGGCAACAATCCGAGGAGATTGCCATGCAAAGTGCGAACCAAGCCCTGGTTCGTCTTCGACAGCCGAACGTGCTACCGTTTTCGGCCAGCTCGAGGTGCTATCCGGGAAATCCCGGATTAAGTACGGAAAAGAAGCAAACGAGTTGCACCCGGTTGGAATGGAATATCGAAAGTTAGGTCAAACGGATCTTCGGCCATCGGTTTTGTCCTTTGGGTGCAACCGACTTGCCACGATGTCCGGTGATGCTCGTGAGGTCGAAGCCACTTTGTTGGAGGCGTTTGAACGAGGGATCAATTTCTTCGACACTGCAGACTGTTACAATCAGGGAGACAGCGAGCGGGTTCTGGGCCAGGTGTTTCAAGGCAAGCGGGACCGCGTCCTGATCTGCTCAAAGGCCGGCAAGACCATGGGTCCGCTGCAGCGTCTGCGGCCAAAGGTTATGCCGCTTGCCAAACGGATCATGAGGCGCTGGTCGTCTTCGCGCACCGTAGCAGCCTCTTTGGCAGGTCAGTTTCATGCGCAGAACTTTCGACCGGACTACATAGAAAAAGCAATCGGTCTGAGCCTGAGCCGGCTGAAGACCGATTATCTGGATCTGTTTCTTCTTCATGGTCCGGGGGTTAGCGCCTTATCTGAAGATGTCTTGTTCGACCGCCTTGACCACCTTCGCCAGCGGGGCATGATCCGGCATTACGGGGTGTCCTTTGATGACAGTATCTCGTCGCAGGAGCTCGTCCTCGGTTTGGCGCGGCCTGGGGTTGCCGCTCTGCAAGTCGCGGTTGACCCATACCGTCCTTCGACAATCGAAGAGGTGGAAAGACAGATGAGCGACAACGCCGTTGGTCTGATCGGCCGCGCGCCGTTCGCCCGTGGAGCCTTGTTCCAAGATGAGCGCGATCTGGTGGCGTTGTCCCAATCCATCTCCGCAACGCCGGCGCAAGCGGCCATCCGTCTCGCCATGCAGTTGAACCCGCGGGGCACTGTATTGATCGGAATGTCCAACAGGCAGCATCTGAGGGAGAACCTTCGCGCCCTCGAATTATCACCATTTTCGGATGAGAAACTGTTAGCACTTAAATCGTTGCAAAGAGATGGCGCTAATTCCGGACGACCACACCAGACCCGAAGCGAATCACACAATCCCTAATGCAGCCAGGCTTTTTGGAGGCGTCTGGTTGGCGAGCTCGCGGTGTGGGGTCCAAGAAGGGGCGCATTTGTAGGTTCCGAACGTCCGCTTTTGGCTATAAGCGGACATACAGCGGGTAGCTCGCGAACGTCCGCTTTACACCCGAGAGCAGACATTATCGGCGGACATTTTCATAGATCCCCGAAAGCGGACATTGGATGTCCGGTTAGCCCCTGAAAGCAGACGTAATTGGGTGTAGCGCTAGATGTCTGCTTATGACCCGAAGCGGACATTCGCCGACGGACCCCGAAGCTCGTTTTCATCATCAAAATTAGATACGCTATGCGGACCCGCTGGTTTCGATGCCGACCGCTGAAAGGTCGAAATCCATGCATGTTCGACGCACGATTCTCTGCCTTGCCGCCATCGTCTTCTGGGCGGCTCATGATCCCAACGCCGCGGTGGGGCAGAACGCACAGACACTCACGACGTATGATGTCGTTAATCCGCCACCTTGTACCAATAATAAAGGGGAAACGGTCCGCTTCATTGAGAGTAGTAGAGG
>JAPULJ010000212.1 GCA_027295145.1 Alphaproteobacteria bacterium
GTTTTGGTCTTTTCGATGGCGGCGCCGATATTGCCGCCGCCAAACTGTTCCTCGTCTTTGAAGCCATTGACGAAATCTATCACCAGCAGCGCCGGCCGCGCGCCGAACCCCGAGCTATTGCCGAACCCTTGCGACTGGTAGATATCTAGCTCATTCATGACGCGCTTCCCAGGCTGGCCCGGTGATTGTTGATCGCTTGTCGGGATTGTACGTCGATTTCGGCGGGAAGTAAGGAGCAGGACATATGAATCCGACAACGGTCCGGTCACTGGCCGAGCAATTGCAGGGCAAAGAGCTCGTCGTCGCGCCCGGCATCTTCGACATGATCTCGGTAAAGCTCGCCGACAGCATCGGTTTCGATGCGCTCTACATGACCGGCTACGGCGTGACTGCGTCGTATCTCGGCCTGCCCGACGCCGGCATTGCCACCTACACCGATATGGTCGGGCGCGTCACCCAGATCAAAACCATCAGCCCGACACCGCTGATCGCCGATGGCGACACTGGCTATGGCGGGCTCCTTAACGTCCAGCACACGGTGCGCGGCTACGAGGCGGCGGGCGCGGCGGCGATCCAGCTTGAAGATCAGGAATTCCCCAAGAAATGCGGCCACGTGCTGGGCCGCCGGGTGGTGCCGCTCGAGGACATGGTGGCCAAGATCAAGGTCGCCGTGGAGAGCCGTGACAGCAGCGATTTTCTCATCATCGCGCGCACCGATGCACGCACTGGCCACGGGCTCGACGAAGCCCTGCGCCGGGCCGAGGCGTTTGCCAAAGCCGGTGCCGACATTCTCTTCATCGAGAGCCCCGAGAGCGTTGAGGAAATGCGCAAGATCGGCGCCAGTTTCGATCTGCCGCTGCTGGCCAACCTGGTCGAGGGTGGCCGCACGCCGATCGTCGGCAAAGCGACGCTCGAAGAGCTCGGCTATAGTCTGGCGATCTTCCCAGCGGCGGGGTTCCTTGCCGCGGGCGAGGCGCTGCGGCGCGTCTATGGCGAATTGAAGGCGGCGGGGTCGACCGACAATTTGAAGACGCCGCTTTATTCCTTCAAGGACTTCAGCGGACTGATGGGGCTGGACGAGGTTGCGGCGTTCGATGCTGCGCACGACCAAACCGGATGAAACTTTATTCGGGTCCTCTCAGCCTGTTCTCGCGCAAGGTCGAGATCGCCCTGCGCGAGAAGGGCATCGCATTCGAGCGGGAGATGGTTCCGTTTAGCCAGGCGGAAGGCTATTCGCCCAAGCATCCAGACGTGCTTACCGCCAATCCCAAGGGACAAGTCCCGGTGCTGATAGACGGTGATCTGCGCCTGTTCGATAACGATTTTGACCAACCAATTCGACACCCTAGTCAACGGGATCGATCGGCCCATAGGACTCCCACTGGTATCCCGCATTCACGCGCCTTGCTGCGTAAATGTTGACGCCATCCGTGCGGACATTGATGATGCCGGGTAGCAATTTCTTGAACCGTTGGCGAGCCACGGTATTTGCGTGTGCTGTCGCGAAATCGAGATCGCCCAAAGTCGTCGGCTCATCAGTGCTGGCGCCGGCAACGGCCTCGTCATCTCCAGCATCGATAAAAGTGGCAGCGATCTCCGTGGAGAAAACAAGCGGGGGATCGCCGCGTCCAGCAAGTCCGACGCCGCCAAGGAAGGACGCGCGGGGGTGACCATGATCGGGGCTATCTCCGGATGAAATGACAGTGATCATTGGATTTACGGCATTGAAAAGCGACTGATGGAACTCGTGGCTACCGTGATGGGGTGACTTAAATATGTGTGCATTGAAACCAAGGGCGGCGTTCGGCGCCGACAGTAAATGGTTGGATCCGTCTATGTTGAGGTCGCCGGAAAAAAAAGTACGCACAAATCTGTGGGTCAGCCGAAAAACGAGCGAATGACCGTTGATCGTATGCGACTTGTCGCCGAACCATTTCAGTGACGCACCATTGGGTTCACGACGTGGCCCAAGGATTTCGATTGAGATGCTAGGATCACCGACATTCAGCGTACCGTGGCTTGCGTCGAGCGCCTGATACTGGGCACCGCATGTGGTTACCGACTGGATCCAAGATCGGAAGGTATTCGTGAGATTGAGCCCAGCCAACTCAGCGGTCGTGCTGTGCAATGTTGTGAGGATGCCACCCGTCACGTTTCCCAGAGCTTCGTTGAAGCCGGAACTGAAGGTGCCGATGCCATTATGGAGGATTCGTTTGATACGGATTCTAGGATGATTCAAGATAGGTATTAGGCCCCTTACATGGTCCGCGTCGGCGTGGCTCAAAATGAGATCGTCAATAGTGACCGACGTATTCGATTGATCGAGGCGATACTTCCAAATCAGAAAACCCAGCGCCCGGTCCCGTAGCCCGCCATCGACAAGTATCTTAGTGTTGTTCGGTGTGACGATGAAAGCCGCGTCGCCTTGCCCAACATCGAGAAAATACATTTCCAAGCTACGATTGTGAGACAGCGGCGGGGCCTTCATTTCACCGGAACGCCCGCGGTATTGAACACGTCGCCACCCCAGCCCGCTCGGAGCCGCGCCCGATTGCGTATTAACTTCGTCGCCGAAAATTAAGACGTAGGATTTCCGTTCGCCGGGTTTGCTGACGAAATAGAATCTGTGTGTTTTTTTGTTGAGAAATCGAACGGCCATGATTTTTACACAGCTTATACGAAGGTCAGTGAACACGATTAAACCATTGAGTGTTATTTTATATTATTTATTGCATCACGTATAGAGAGAAACTACCGAACTTCAACACCTTACTCGTTGTCTAATCACGACCATCCTGGTGAGGCGACTTTACCGGATTACATACGGATAGCCTATTCGACAGCCCAAGAGGCCACGGTCTTGGAGCTCACCTCAAACTTCGCCGATTGGTATTCCCGCCTTAGTGAGCGGCCTTCGGTGGCCCCTACGGCGGCGGAGATTGCCGAGGCCGATCGGCTTCTATCGTAGAGCTCTGCCCCTAGCCTCTCCAGGCGGCGATCACTATAATACTACCCGCCTCTGGGCCGAGGCTCGGAGGTGGACGAGGGGTAGTATCAGTGTGCAATGGTCCGGCGTATCGGCCGACCGACCGGTCGATCTTTCACCGGTGGTCTCCGACGAGGTCAAAACCTCGACCTGCTACATGTGCGCTTGCCGCTGCGGCATAAGAGTGCATCTCAAGGACGGCAAGCTCCGCTATATCGAGGGCAACCGCGCCCATCCAATCAATCGCGGAGTGCTCTGCGCCAAGGGCTCGGCGGGGATCATGCAAGCCCTCTCGCCGGCGCGCCTGCAAAAGCCGCTGAAGCGGGTCGGCGAGCGCGGCAAGGGTGATTTCGTCGAGATCGAGTGGGACGAAGCGTTGGAGATCGCCACCGATTGGCTGTCCGAGATCCGCCGCACCGATCCACGGAAACTCGCCTTCTTCACCGGACGCGATCAGAGCCAGGCGCTGACCGGCTGGTGGGCCAGTCAGTTCGGCACGCCCAATTATGCGGCCCATGGCGGCTTCTGCTCGGTTAACATGGCGGCCGCCGGACTCTATTCGATCGGCGGCTCGTTCTGGGAGTTCGGCGAGCCGGACTGGGAGCACACTCGCTATTTTCTGATGTTCGGCATCGCCGAGGACCACGACAGCAACCCGATCAAGATCGGCCTGTCAAAGCTCAAGGATCGCGGGGCCAAGTTCGTTTCGGTCAATCCGGTGCGCACCGGCTATTCGGCGGTGGCCGACGAATGGCTCGGCGTGCGCCCCGGCACCGACGGGCTCTTGGTCGGCGCCCTGATCCACGAGCTGCTGGCCGCCGACAAGATCGATCTCAAATTTCTGGTACGCTACACCAACGCGCCGTGGTTGGTGATCGAGCATCCCGGCGCTCCCGACGACGGGCTCTTCGCCCGCGACCGCAAGGGCAACCCGCTCGCCTGGGACGAGAAGCGCGGCAAAACCGTCAATGCGCTGAAGGCCGGGATTACGCCGGCCCTGGTGGGAACCTACAAACTGCCCGGGGGTCGCAAGGCGGTGCCGTCCTTCCAGCGCCTGGCCGAGCGATTTCTTGACGAAACTTACGCGCCGGATGAAGTCGCTGGGCGCGTCGGCATCGAAGCAGACACCATCCGCCGTATCGCCGGCGAGCTTGCCCACGCCGCCTTCGAGGAGGAGATCCACCTCGATGTGCGCTGGACCGATTGGGCCGGGCGCGAGCATGACAAGATCATCGGCCGTCCGGTCTCGATGCACGCCATGCGCGGCATTTCCGCCCATTCGAACGGCTTCCACACCTGCCGGGCAATCCATATCCTGCAGATGCTGCTGGGCAGCATCGACGTTCCCGGTGGGTTTCTCTACAAGCCGCCCTACCCAAGCCCCATCCCGCCGCCGGTCAAGCCGGCCGGCCGCGCCGATCAAATCGCCCCGGACCAGCCGATGCAAGGCCCTCCGCTCGGCTTCCCCCAGGGACCCGAGGATTTGCTGGTCGATGAGAACGGGGGGCCGCTCCGTATCGACAAGGCGTTTTCCTGGGAGGCGCCGCTGGCCATCCACGGCATGATGCATATGCTCATCACCAACGCCTGGAAAGCCGATCCCTACCCGATCGATACGCTGTTTCTCTACATGACGAACATGGCATGGAACTCGGCGATGAACGTGCCGGGCACCATCGACATGCTCACCGACAAGGACCCGGAGACGGGCGAATACCGCATCCCCCACATCATCTATTCCGACGCTTTTTTCTCGGAGACCGTGGCTTACGCCGACCTGGTGCTGCCCGACACCACCTATCTTGAGCGCTTTGACTGCATCTCACTGCTCGACCGCCCGATCAGCAGCGCCCACGGCCCGGCCGACGCCATCCGCCAACCTGTCATCACCCCGGACCGCGACGTGCGCCCCTTCCAGGATGTGCTGCTCGATCTCGGCGCCCGTCTCGGCCTTCCGGGGATGGTGGACAAAAATGGAAACCCGCGCTACCCCGGAGGCTATCCCGATTACATGGTCAATCACGAACGCACGCCCGGCCTCGGGCCATTGGCTGGATGGCGCGGCAAGGACGGGCAAAGCCACGGCAAGGGCGCACCGAACCCGAGCCAGCTGGAGCGCTATATCGAGAATGATTGCCATTGGCGGCACGAACTTCCCGAAGATCAGCGCTATTACCGCTACGCAAACCGGGACTATCTCGCTTACGCCAAATCGATGGGGTTCATCGCCGAGGCCGAGCCGATCGTGCTCGAACTCTACAGCGAGACCCTGCAACGCTTCCGCCTGGCGGCGCGCGGCCACGGGGAGGTTCAGCCGCCGGAGGCCGACAAGGCCCGCATCGAAACCTACTTCGACCCGCTGCCGATCTGGTATCCGCCGCTCGAAGAGGAAGAAGAAATTCCGGACGCCGAAGGCTTTCCCTTGCACGCGGTCACCCAGCGGCCGATGGCGATGTACCATTCCTGGGGCTCGCAGAACGCTTGGCTGCGCCAGATCCACGGCTCCAATCGCCTGTTCGTCAACCGCGCGGTCGCCGAGAAGCTGGGACTGGACAGCGATGACTGGGTCTGGATCGAGAGCCGACGGGGCCGCGTCAAGGCGCCGATCAAGGTTATGGAAGGGCTCAACCCCGACACGGTCTGGACTTGGAATGCGATCGGCAAGCGGGCCGGCGCCTGGAACCTCGCCCCCGATGCGCCCGAGGCGACCAAGGGCTTCCTGCTCAACCATCTGATCGACGAATTGTTGCCGCCGCGGAACGATGGACATCGTCACGCCAACGCCGATCCGGTCACCGGTCAGGCCGCCTGGTACGATCTGCGGGTGCGGATCGTTAAGGCAGATGCGGAGGAGGATGCGCAAACCGAACCGCGGTTCGAGGCGCTGTCACTGCCGGGACTGATATCTGCGCCGACGATCCTGCGCTACGGCAAAGGCAAACGCGGATGACCAGCTTGCCGAAGAAGCCCGGCACCAAACGCCTCGGTCTGGTAATCGATCTCGATACCTGCGTCGGTTGTCACGCCTGTGCGGTCGTGTGCAAGGAATGGAACACCGGCGGCGCGGCCGGCCCGCTGACTGACTTTGCCCCATACGGGCCGAAACCCGACGGCGTCTGGTTCAACCGCGTGCATTCCTTCGAGGCGGGCGAGGGGCCGGCCGGGCGGACGGTTCACTTTCCGCGCTCGTGCCTGCATTGCGAAAAGCCGGACTGCGTCACCGTTTGCCCGACTGGCGCTTCGTACAAGCGCGCCGAGGACGGGATCGTACTGGTCGATGATTCCAAGTGCATCGGCTGCCAGCTTTGCGCCTGGGCCTGCCCTTACGGCGCACGCGAGTTCGATGTCGATGATGGGATCATGAAGAAATGTACCCTGTGCATCGATCGCATCTACAACGAAAATCTGGAAGAAGTGGAAAGGGTACCGGCCTGCGTTTCGACATGTCCCGCTTCGGCGCGCCACTTCGGCGATCTGGGCGATCCGGAATCGGAGGTCTCGAAGCTGGTTGCCGCGCGTGACGGCGTCGATTTGATGCCCGAGCTGGGCTACCAGCCGACCAACAAATATCTGCCGCCGCGCGCGCGGCACACTGGGTCAGGCTCAACGAATGAACTACCGGCGCTGGCGCCGGCCAAGGGTGACGGCCTCTTTCGCTGGCTCGACCGCGCGCTGACCCGCTGAGTTACGGCGCTCCCACTTGCATCCCGCCTATTCCATCATCCTCTTTACCGTTGCCTCGGGGACCGGCTATGGGCTGCTGGCATTGATGGGTGTGCTCGGCGCAATGGGTTTGCTTCCGGCCGATCGCTGGTTCGGCGGGATCGGGCTTGGCCTGGCGCTGGGGAGCATCACCTTGGGGCTACTCGCCTCGACCCTGCATCTCGGCCACCCCGAGCGGAGCTGGCGGGCCTTCTCGCAAGCGCGATCCTCGTGGCTGTCGCGCGAGGGCGTGTTGGCGATCGCCACTTACCTGCCGGCGCTGGCGCTTGCCTATGGTTGGGTATGGCTGGGCCGCATCGACGGCCCGTGGGCGCTTGCCGGTATCTCCGCGGCGATCGGCGCGGTGCTGACGGTCGCCTGCACCGCGATGATTTATGCCAGCCTCAAACCGATCCACCAATGGCGCAACCGCTGGGTGCCTCCGAATTATTTGGCGCTGTCGGCGATGAGCGGCGGGCTGTGGCTCAATGCGCTGGCGCAGGGGTTCGGGATCGCCGGGCCGGGCATGGCTGCATTGAGCCTCGGTCTCCTCGGCCTGGCCCTGGTCCTGAAGGGCGCCTATTGGCGTTTCATCGACCGCACTGCTAGCCTGGCGACCCCGGAATCAGCCACCGGGCTCGGCGCCATCGGCACCGTGCGCCTCCTCGAAGCGCCCCACACCGAGGTTAACTATTTGATGCGCGAGATGGGTTTCGTAGTCGCCCGCAAGCACGCCAAGCGGCTTCGCGGAATTACCGTCTTCGCTGGTTTTCTGGTCCCCGCGATCCTTGTGCTGGCCGCCATCGCGCTTCCCGGCTGGGCGGCAACAATTGCAGTAATCCTCGCCGCGCTATTCGGAACGATCGGCATCCTGATCGAGCGCTGGCTGTTCTTCGCCGAGGCCTGCCACACCGTGACCCTCTACTACGGCGCCAAATCGGCCTGAGCCGGTGCCAATCGATCGCCACGTATGCCGTCCTTGACAGTATTTAACCATTTTGTTAAATAGAAGTCAGCAAAGCAACTATTCTCCAACTCCGATATATCAGGGGCACCCAATGACCATGCATACGATCGTTTCACCAAAAGAATGGCTGCCGGCGCGTCAGGCGTTGCTGGCCAAGGAAAAGGAATTCTCCCGGCAGCGCGATGCCTTAAGCGCCGCGAGGCGCGAGCTGCCCTGGGTCAAGGTCGAGAAGGCTTACGTCTTTGACGGCCCGGACGGCCAGCAGACCCTTGCCGACTTGTTCGATGGGCGCAGCCAGCTGATCGTCTATCACTTCATGATGGGCCCGGATTGGGAGGAGGGCTGCAAGAGCTGCTCGTTCCTGGCCGACCATTTCGACGGCAGCGTCGTCCATCTGGAGCAACGCGACACGACGCTCGTTGTCGCCTCGCGGGCGGAGCTCCCCAAGATCGAGGTGTTCAAAAACCGCATGGGCTGGCGTTTTAAGTGGGTGTCGTCATACGGCAGCGAATTCAACCGCGACTACCACGTAACCTTCACCGACGACGAAATATCCAACGCGAGCGCATACTACAACTACAAAAAAGGGACCTTCCCAAGCGACGAAGCGCCCGGGCTCAGTGTCTTCACCAAGGACGCTGGCGGCGACGTCTTCCACACATACTCAAGTTATGCTCGCGGGCTCGATATGCTGCTGGGCGCCTACAATTTTCTCGATCTGGTCCCAAAAGGCCGCGACGAGGCGGCGCTGCAATGGTCGATGGAGTGGGTACGCCACCACGACCGCTACGAGGATTGAATCAACGCTCCAGAATCAACGATCGGACGATGCGATGTAGTAGATGAAGTTGATGAGGTGCCGCTTATTGAAGGCGCCGATGCGCTTCAGAATGTCTGGATTGTTTTTGCGGAAACGTTTCGCCTGCTCCGGTCCATCGTAGAACAGGATCACGACCTCGTCGGGTCGGCGCATCCCGATCGCATCCGTGACCGCGATTGCTCCCACCTCCCGCCAACTGTCAGGGCGGCTCGCCGCCAGCCGGTTGATCGCCGGGGGCTCGCTATCGCGGTGGTTCGGTTCCAGGTTGTTGTAATGGCTCACTTTGAAGATGTAAGAGCGTGACTTCCGCGAAGAGGCAGATTTCCCAATTGGGTGTAGGGTCAGGGGGCCTTCGAGGGCGATCAAGTTCGTCGCCGCGCGCCGGATTTTCAACACCACCGAACGGCCGGCGCTGTCTCGCAAGAGGGGGCGCTTGCAGCGGATTTGGATGAACCGGTTTGGCTGCTGCACCTGGATGTCGCCTTGCCCTCCCTTGATCGGACCCTCGATAGAAACGCTGCAGCCTCTGTTTCCGAGATTTTCTTCAAGTTCCGCAAGCAAGCGCCGGTACTTGGGCATGTCCCCGACCTTGTACATTACAAACAATCCGAAGCTTCCCGTTTCCTTCGCGCCTGTGCCGCCGGCCGCCAGAGTGGCGAGAACGACGAACGCGGCCAAGTGGGCAAATCTCGTGGCGCCGTATTTGGTTCTCGGTCGTTGGGGCATCACCTATTTCTCCTACTGCTCTTTCAGGGCCGCATTGCTCGACCCTATTGATAACGGCAGCTTCTATGGATTATAAAGTCTCCATATACGATCCTTTGTGGAACGAAAATCATCCGATGTTCGATTGGGACGATATCAAAGTCTTTCTGGCGGTGAGCAGGTCCAATACCATCAGGGGCGCGGCACGGTCCTTGGGCACCACCCATGCAACGGTGGCGCGACGTCTGAAGACCCTCGAATTCCGGCTCGGCTCGGCGTTATTCGAGCGGCACAAGGACGGACACCGGCTGACCGAGGCGGGGCGCAGCGTGATGGCCATGGCCGAGGATGCCGAACGCCAGATGGGGGAGATTGGCCGGCGCGCCTTCGGCCACGATCTTCGCCTCGCCGGCACCGTACGGATTTCCGTGTCGGTAGGCCTCTACCTGTTTATCCTCGGACGGTTCATGCCGCGCTTCGCCGAGCAGTACCCGATGCTCGATATCGACATTATCGCCACCGACCAGATCATAAATCTGGCCAAACGCGAGACCGATATCGCCATCCGCATTACCAAGAATCCGCCAGTAAGCGCGGTGGGCCGCAAGCTGGCCGACAGCCCCTTGGGGGTCTTCGCATCCCCCGCCTACCTGGCGAGCCGACCGGCGCTCGATCGGTGGGTATCGCTGAAATACGAGCCGGCTTCGCGTCCGGTGCTGCCGGCCCGTGTGGTCGCGCGCACCAATTCCGCTGTTGTCGCCCAGCAGATGATCTGCGACGGGCTCGGCATAGGCCTTCTGCCCTGCTTCGTTGGGGACAACAACCCGATGCTGGTGCGCGTCCCCGGCACCGAGCCTATTGCCGACAACGAGGTCTGGGTGCTGACCCATGCCGATATTCACAAGAACCGGCGGGTTCGCGTCTGCGTCGATTTTCTTTACAGCCTGTTCGGCGAAATGGAAACCGCGATCAGCGGCGGCAAGGCTGCGGGCAAGGCGCCTCCTGTCCGCTATCCCTTGAAGGTTTCGGCGTAGCGTTCGCGCAAGGTTTTCTTTTGGACCTTTCCCATCGGATTGCGGGGCAGCGCGTCGACGACGAAGACTCGCTTGGGCACTTTGAAGCCGGAAAGTTGCGCCCTCACACTTTCGATGATGCGCGCTTCGTCGAGGTCAGCATGCGGGTTGTCGAGAGTCACTTCCGCGGCAACCGCCTCGCCGAAATCGGGATGGGGCAGTCCGAATACGGCCGACTCGCCCACTCCATCAAGCGCATCAATAACGGCCTCGATCTCCTTGGGATAGACGTTGAGCCCGCCGCAGACGACCATGTCCTTGGCTCGGCCGACGATGGCGACGGCGCCGTCCTCGTCGATGCGGGCAAGGTCGCCGGTAATGAAATAGCCGTCCTCACGGAATTCCTCTGCCGTCTTCTCCTCCATACGCCAATAACCCCGGAACACGTTGGGGCCTTTGATTTCGAGAACGCCAACTTCGCCCTGCGCCATCGCCTGCCCGTCTTCGCCGGCCACCCGTACCGAGACACCTGGTAGCGGCGGGCCGACCGAGCCCGGCCGGCGCTCGCCCTGAAGGGGGTTGGAAGTGATCATGCCGGCCTCGGTCATGCCGTAGCGCTCGAGGATCCGGTGTCCGCTCCGCGCCTCGAACTGCGCAAAAGTTTCCGGCAGCAACGGCGCCGAGCCGGCGATAAAGAGGCGCATGTTGGCGCACGCCTCCATGCCGAATTCCGGCTCACCAAGGAGGCGCGTGTAGAAGGTCGGCACGCCCATGAAGACGCTCGCGCGGGGTAGCTGGGCGATTACCGCGCGCGCCTCGAAGCGGGGCAGAAAGATGACGCGGCTGCCGTTCAGAAGCGCGCAATGCAGGGCGATGAACAGCCCGTGGACATGATAGATCGGCAGTGCATGCAACAGCACGTCGCCGTCGCGCCAGCCCCAGATCCGATGCAGGGTGTCAGCATTGCTGAGCAGGTTGCCGTGGCTCAGCATGGCGCCTTTGGAGCGGCCCGTTGTGCCCGAGGTGTAGACGATGGCGGCGATCTCGTCGGCGCCCAAATCGGCGATCCGGGGCGCCGGCGCAAGGCCGTCGATGCGATCGAGCAACGAGCCGCTTGCGTCCTGTCCCAAGGTCAGGACGATGCCGCCGCCATGCGCGCGCGCGAGCTTTCCCAGCATCGCCTCGCTTCGCGGCTGGCCGACGATCACGGCGGGCTCGGCATCGGCGATAAAGGTGCCCATCTCGGCCTCGCGATAGGCCGGGTTGAGGGGAACGAAGATGGCGCCGATCCGCAACGTCGCGAGATAGAGGAAGACCGCTTCTGGGGATTTTTCGACCTGCGTCATAACGCGGCCGCCTCGCCGAACGCCGAGATCAAGCAATAGCTGCGAAATACGGCCAACAGCTTCGTCGAGCGCCGCGAAGCTAAAGCACGCGCCGCCGGGTACCTCGATGGCGATCCGCGTGCGGTCGTCGGGAAATCCGTCGCTCAAGGCTCTGTAAAGGTTCCCGCTCATTGTCCGACGCCGCGCCCGGTTGTTCTGCTTCCGTCGGCCAAGCCCTATCCGGCCAGGCCGCCAGCGTCCAGAACCTCGTATGCGATGATGATGGTAAGCCGGGCCCCGCTCATCGTATGAAGAGGGTTCACGAGCGCCAACTCCGGCAAGGAAACCGCAGCCGAATGCCCGACCATATGGATGACGCAAGGCGTGTGCTGCACGAGACCTTCGGGTTCGCCGACTACCGCCCGGGCCAGCAGGAGATCATCGAGACGGTCCTGGCCGGAAGCGACGTGCTCGCGGTGATGCCGACAGGCAGTGGCAAATCTCTGTGCTACCAACTTCCCGCCCTCCTGGGAGAGGGCCTGTGCGTCGTTGTCTCGCCATTGATTGCCTTGATGCGCGACCAGGTGGAGCAATTGCGCGGCTACGGAATCGCGGCGGGCAGCCTCAACTCGGGCAACGATGATCGCGAGAACGCCAATGTTATCGAGTCCATCCGGGCCGGAAGTCTGCGGATTCTCTACGCCGCCCCGGAGCGCCTTGCCCGCGGCGATACAATCGATCTGTTGCGCGGCGCTGGCGTCTTTCTCATCGCCATCGACGAGGCCCATTGCGTGGTCCAGTGGGGCCACGATTTCCGGCCCGAATATCTCCAGCTTGGCGCCCTGCGCGCGCAGCTCTCGGGCGCCCGCGTCCTCGCCCTGACCGCCACCGCCGATGCGGCGACGAGGGCCGAGATCATGGCAAGGCTGTTCGATACCGAGCCGGTGGTTTTCGTGCATGGGTTCGACCGGCCAAACCTGCGTCTCGCCATGCAGGCAAAAACCAACGCCCGCAAGCAACTTCTGGGATTCTTGCGTTCGCACCGCGGCGACAGCGGCATCGTCTATTGCAGCACGCGCAAACGGACTTCCGATTTTGCCGCCTTCTTTTCGGCCGAAGGCTTCACCGCGGTTCCCTACCACGCCGGAATGGACAAGACAGCGCGGGACGCCAGCCAGGACCGCTTCCTGCGCGAAGACGGAGTTATCGTGGTCGCAACTATTGCTTTCGGAATGGGCATCGACAAACCAGACGTCCGCTTCGTCGCCCACGCCAACTTGCCCAAGAGCATCGAAGCCTACTATCAGGAGATCGGCCGGGCCGGGCGCGACGGGTTGCCGGCCGACACGCTGACCCTCTACGGCATGGACGATGTCCGCCTGCGCCGTATGCAGATCGAGGAAGGCGATGCGCCCGACGGACAAAAGCGAGCCGAGCGCCTGCGGCTCAACGCCCTGATCGCACTATGCGAAGCGCCTCGCTGCCGGCGCCAGACCCTGCTTACCTATTTCGGCGAGCCGGCGCCAGCGCCATGCGGAAACTGCGACCTATGCCTGGAGGGGGCCGAGATATTCGATGGCACCCGCGATGCGCAGATGGCCCTATCGGCGATCGTTCGGACAGGAGAGCGGTTCGGTACCGAGCACCTCGTCAGCATCCTGCTCGGCGAGGAAACCGAGGCGGTGGGACGATGGAACCATCAGCGTCTGCCGACATTCGGCGTCGGCCATGAACGAGATCGTAACCAATGGCGCTCGATATTTCGCCAGCTCCACGCTGTTGGGCTCCTCGAAATGAACGACGCCGGCTATGGTGGCTGGGCAATCACCATGGCCGGGCGGAAAGTTCTGCGAGGCAATGAAACGGTAGAGATCCGCAAAGACGTTTTGCGCAAATCCAAATCCGAGCGGGGACGCGCCAAAGGAAGCGTTGCGGCAGCAGGCCCCGATCCGGCCCTCGCCGATCCTGGCCTGTTGGCTGCGCTGAAGGCCCTGCGCACCGATCTTGCGAGGATGCAAGGCGTTCCCGCCTACGTCGTGTTCGCCGACCGCACGCTGATCGAATTCGCGGTCATTCGTCCCTCGACGCTCGAACGGATGAGCGATGTCCACGGCGTCGGCAAGGCCAAGCTCGAAAAATACGGCGCGCGGTTCCTGGCCACCATCGAAGATCACGTGCCAGGCAGCGATGCGCCGGGCGCCTCCGAACATCCCGCCGAACCAGGCCTCTGAGATTGACGCCCGCGGCGCCGGCCGGGACAGGTTGGCGAAATCTATGGGATCGGTGGTTTCGAGTTGGACATCCGGACAGGCTCGCGGCCGATACCAAGGAGCGGCCAAGCGGTTACGCCGCTTCGATCTTGAACTCTATCAGGCCGCGCGGGATGAAGTCGGGGCCGGCTACGTCGGCGGCGCTTTTGTCGCGCCTGCCGTTCATGTAGCCGTTCCGGGCCAAATCGTTCGCGGAGACGGCATCGAGCCCGTCGAGAAGCTCATTTACCTGCTCCTCGTTCATGATCCCCGAGATCTGCAAGGCTCCGCGGATGTATTTCCGTGTTTGCGGTTTCAGGGCGCCTTGCTTTTTAAGCTCGTAGTCAACGATGCCGGCAACATAGCCGAGGAAATAGAGTTGCTGCTCGTTGCTCTGACCGAACTGCTCGCCAACGGTGGCAAGGGCCCGCTCGAGGAAGTCGGTCAACGCCATGGCGATCGGATCCTCACGCCATTTTATCTGGCCTCGTTTCGCGGTGAGGATGTGCACGTCGAGGTATTTAGTGACGTCCTTGATCGCCTTTTCTCGCCGCCTTTCGGCCTTGATGCGGGCGTCCGAAGAGCTCCAGTAGCGAACCCTTTCGAGGACTTGGTCGAGCGACCCGTTCTTGAGAATGTAATCGTCACCGCCAGCCAACAACCCCGCCTTGATATGGTCGGCATATTCGAGCGACGTGAGGAAAATTATCGGCATCCTGTGCCCGCCGGTAGCGCGGATACGCTTACAGGTCTCGATGCCGTTCATCTCGGGCATGATGATATCGAGGAGAATAAGCTTCGGCGTCACCCGGTAGAGCAGGCTAAGCACTTCGTACCCATCGGGCGCGGTGATAACGTGATAGTCGTGGCCGCCGAGGAAATCAGCATAGAGCCGGCGTTGTTTAGCGTCGTCATCGACAAGGATGATGGTGCCCTTGCTCATGCTTGATCTGCTTTTCCAAAAATTCATATGGGGTCAACCTCGATCAAAACGCGAAATCACGAAATAAGGGTTAAACTTGAGTGCGATCTTTTTGCGCGCGTTTCCTCATGCGGACGAAGCAAACGGTTGGCGATCAGGAATCTCGGCCGGTCAATGTTTCGGGATCGATATAGATCGCCAATCTTTTCAATGAGTTATGCACCGTTGGAACTCTTTATATTCCCGGGTTGCTTGCTTTGCGTCGGATTTGGACGGGGATAAAACGTCAACGTGCCCAAGGCTGAAAAAGCGGCATTGAGCAATCTGAAATCAGCCCGGTAACCCAGACGCATTTTCCAAAACTTGATCGTTCTAATTGTAGCAAGATTGAAATCGTTCCAGTGCCGTGAGTATGCCCATCCGATATCTTTGGATAGCCGAGGGCACTTCACGCGTTCGACCTGCGCCCTTTAACCGGACCCGGGCGCCGGGCTTGCAATTTCCGGCATCTGGGTATTTCGAGATTTGGTGTAAACAGATCGTCGAAGATCTCACGCCGGCGCATCAATCCCGTCAAAGAGCCGGTGATGTGCTCCTGGTCGGTCAATCGCAACATGCGCGTCCCATCTAAGACCAAGGCGGCAAGCAGCGCTGCAAGCTTTAGGTCGTCGGCAGCGCCAGTCTCGAGCTGCAGGGCGCCGGTCAAACAGCGAATGCACGAGAAAACACTGTTATGACGATCTTCGACATTCGCTCAAATGTCTTCAGGTCAACCGTAAGACCATCGCAAATTGCCGGCGACCGCGCGCCATCTGCACATCAATTGCGAAGCGCCGATTGCAGCTGTACAAGATGCCTAATCGGATTTGAGAGGATGCCTCATATCTCGCACATTCGACATATCCGCCGCGCGATGATTGTTCGCAGTCGCATTAAGGCTTCATCGACGAAGTGGCTTGTTTCATTGGTCCTTGCGGCGCCGATCGTCATCACCGGCACCACCCCCGGTATGGCCCAGCAGGTGAGCGACTGTGCTGTTCTTGCGCGGCTCGCCGGAAACTGGACGGGCCGCGGCAGCATCCAGCGCTCGCGCGGCGCGGAACCGGAGCTGGTTCGCTGCCGGCTTCGTTTCGAATGGCGCCCTTCCTCTAGGATCATGTCGAGCACTATGGATTGCCGGGGCATCGACCTTGATTTCAAGCTTTGGGGTTCGATCAGCGTTTTGGCGTCGGGGGGAAAACTCAAGGGCGCCTTCTACGGGTCCGAAGGGACCACGAACGTCACCGCGATCGGACGGTGCCGAGGTGCAGCGCTAATGCTCCGACTGAAGGATATCAAGCCAAAAACCGCCACGCCGGTCTCCAGCGATCTCACGATTACACTCTCTGGCGATGGCGGCACGCTGACCAACCTGATCGAGATACGCGACCCAGCATCGGGGGACAAATGGCGATCGATGTGGATCTCCTTCAAGCGGTGACCGTAGCGGGCGAGAAAGGTTTTCCGGGTTTCGAGGCGATCGCGTGAAGGTCGGCTTCGGCCTCGAACGTCTGGGACTTTTCTCCCTTCGTTGGCCGCGCTCGGTGTTGGGGGCAGCGTTCGTGGCGGCGATGCTCGCCCTCGGTGGCCTTACCCAGCTCGAATTTAATTCCGATATTCGCGAGACCTACCGCTCCGACAGCACCGAGTACACCGATTTGCTGCGCATGACCCGGCAATATCCCAGCAGAGACCGCGATATACTCCTGGTCGTCGTAGGGCCCGACCTCATTCGCCGCGAAACCCTCGAGTCGCTGCGTTCGATGCATCTCGATCTGCGCTTCGCGAGCGGGGTCAGCGATGTTCTGTCATTATTTTCCGCGCGTCGGCCGCCGGACCGCAATGGCGTTGCGGTTCCCTTGGTCTCTGGACGCCTCAAGCCAGGGACGGATTTCGCAGGCCTCAAACTAGCGCTGCTTGGCCACCCGATCATCGCTGGCAAGCTGCTTTCGCGCGATGCCCGTCTGGCTCTTTACATCGTTACCCTCGATGGCAAGAAGCGAACGACGGCCCAGCTTCGCGGCATCATCGCCGAGATCAACAAAATCGCAAAAAAAGCGCTTGGCCCCTCCGGGCTTCGCCACGCTCTAACCGGGGTTCCGGTCATGCGGTTCGAGATCGTCGCCGCGCTGATCCGGGACCAGATAATCCTTGTCTTCGCTGGGTTCTCGATCGCCATGTTGATCGCTTGGCTGTTCCTACGCCGGCTGCGCTATGTCGTTATCGTTGCCGCACCGCCGCTCTTCGCGGTGATGTGGCTGTTCGGCATGATGTGGGCAATCGGCCAAGACCTGAATGCCATGACCAACATCGTGCCGACGCTGCTCATTGTGATCACCCTGTCGAACGCCCTTCATCTGCTGTTCTGCCTCCGGCGTAAGCTTGCCGAGGGGAGCGAGGTCGAACCCGCGATTGCCGAGGCGGTCCGCGAAGTCGGGCCTGCCTGCGTGCTGACCTCGTTGACGACGGCAATCGCGCTGTCTTCGCTGATCCTCGTCCCCCAGCCGTTCATTGCCCGGTTCGGCCTCACCGCGGCGCTGGGCACGCTGCTGACCTACGTCGCGGTAATGGTGGTCCTGCCGCCGCTCGCCTTGATATTGCTGGACGGCCGGGGCGAGAAACCCACGAAGCGCGCGCAGGCAGCGCCGCTCGAACAGACGATCGAATGGGCGAGCCGGGCGGCGGCGAGCGCTGTCATTGCCCATCCGCGGCGCCTGGCGCTCCTCGGAGTGATCCTGTTCGCGGCCTGCTCTATTCCTTACGCACTCAACCAGCCGCACTACACCTACCGGGAGTATCTGCCGACGAGTAAACCAGCGTTCCAGGCGATCCGTCTGATTGATGAGAAACTGGCCGGTACGAGCACCATACGTATCCTCTTGCAATTTCCACCCGGCCGCGAATTGTTGTCGCTGGGCTCGCTCACTGCTGTGCGGCGCGTCCATGAGAGTTTGGCGGCGGTAGTGCGGGCCTCTGTGGTTGGGCCGCTCCATAGCCTCGCCGATTGGGCGGCCGGCGGCGGCGGCGGCGAAGCGGGTCTAAAGTATCTTAGATCGATAAGACCCCGCCTCGAACACAAGGTCATCTCAAGCGCCGACCGCTCGGCGCTGGTTACCGGTCATTTTGCAGACATCGACGCCTC
>JAPULJ010000213.1 GCA_027295145.1 Alphaproteobacteria bacterium
TCTTCTACCTGCCGAAGCGACAGCGGATAGCGGATGTACATCATAACCACGAGGCGGATCACTTCGGGCGAGCTGTTGAAATAACGGAATGGATTGCGCATTGCCGAAGGCTACGGAATGCCATACACCGGCTCAAGCGGGTTTGGTCTGACAAAGCCTCGGCCACTGTTTCAAAAGCAGGTCAACTCGCAAACGCGCGTCTCGCTTTTGCTCGAGAATTTGTAACGATAATGTATCACGTATAGCTACCAATTTGTGCCTGGCTCTAGGCGCGTCGGGAGATGACCATGTTGTGGAAACCTCTTTGGATTCACGAGGACGATTTCAACCAGGCCCAGTTCATGCCCCTGGGATGTTGGAATTTTTGCTGCGACGAGCTCGATAAGATCGATGCACACGACGAAACTCACCGCGTACCGGACGGAATCGGCTGGACCAAGATGTACTCGATACAGCCGAGCCCCCAGCCTCTTGTCGATATCCGACTTAAGTTGAGTGATTTGTCGGCCGCGATGCCCTGGCGTATGCGGAAAACCAAGCGCGTCTTGAGTGGCGGCTGGAGCGAAGAAGGCAGCCAGTTGCCCAGCACGGCCGCCTATTTGGCGGGTAGCAATGCTATCGTTTTCAGTTGGAGCGACGACAAGATCATAAATGACTTTTGGTTTCATGAGGCGTTCGTCTCCGGCTGGCAACGTGGTCCTCTGCTCGAAGCGTTCTTTCGCATCGGAATTCTTAGCCCCATGCTCTTGGTCGACTGGCGTGGCGCTCTCGTAGATCTCAGCGATCGAAAGGCGATTGGAGATTATCTCTCGGCACTAGGCCCAGTAGGGAGCAAAAGCGACGGCTCGGTGTCGGTTGGCGGAAAATCGTCGACATCGCGTGCCGGTGGGACAGGGGAGACAGAATAAGAAGAGTCGGTTGCTGTATCCGTGGCGCCGCCACCGGAGAGACAAGACAGTCTTTTTCGCTTCGCCGCACCGGTATTTCCCGCATTCATTGGCCGGAAAGACGGTGGTGGTCCGGTACAAGTCATTCTGACCAGCAATGACGGGCAAGGCTGGGCGATCAATATTGTTGAAGCGTCGGTTCGCCCGGATACACCCGTACCGATCAAGATGAATAGCGATGCGACGATCAGCGAATGGAGCGATCTGGCGGGGGACAAAGTCCTGGCCTGCCGCGATTATGGCAAGCGAGAATGGCTCGGCGTCTGGGATATTCGCAACGGTGATACAATCTTGGACGAACTTGAAACGGACAACGCCTTTATTTGTCCGGACGGCGACCATCTGCTTTTGTTTGCGGATGACGGCATAGCGGTGGTTGACCTGAGACAACCGACGAAGCCCGCGCGAAAGAGCGGCGTCTTCCCGATTGGCCAACAAGATGCAGAGGATGACCCTGAGCGGCGGGACTGGTTACTGGACAACCCGGGATCGGTCATGGCAGTGCAAGCGGAACCCGGTACAGGAACGTTCACACTTGCCATCGGTGATTACGGTTTTGCCGTGGTGGCGGACGTCCGGCTCGGCGACGAAGACGAACCGCCGTTGATCGTAACGAAGCGCACCCGCAGGTACCACGAAGGTCTGGTTTATGATCCTGTAGAGATATTAGATGTTGTCCCTGGCGAGAGCCTCGTTGTGCTACACGGCCATGGCTGCGGCGTCACCCGGTTCGATTTGCAAACCGGGGTGGAGGCAAGCTGCCCACTGCCTTTACAGAACCCCGAACCCCGCTATGGTGCTTTCCGAAGGATTGTCACGTGTTCCGCTACGCCGGGGCTCTGGGTGCTATCTGATGTGGGACCTTATTTCTGGAACGGAACGGGTCCCGTCGAGCGAGTTCCCGATGAGGCGTGCGCAGTTATTGCGACGGATGGCGCTCGCTTCCTGGGTCTGTCGCCGGACGGCTGGGACCTTGTTCAAGGCCAGTTCTGACCGGGCGAACTCCGGTCGTGCCAATTGAAGGTTGAATGCTCGCTTCCATTTTTGAAAAGCCAAAGAACCAGCTTGGAACGTGGCTCGTGAATCGCACTGACGTAAAACGAAGTAAACTGCTGAGTCTTGTCCTGAGGCATCGACCGGAAGTATTAGGCATCACTCTGGACCGGGCCGGCTGGACAGGTGTACCCGCTCTGCTCGATGCCCTTGCGCGCGTCGGCGAACCCATGTCGATGCATGATCTCGAAAGGCTTGTCGCCGAGAGCGACAAACAACGCTTTGCCTTCAACGCCGACTATTCGCTGATCCGCGCGAACCAAGGGCACTCTGTGCCCGTGGAACTCGGGCTTGCGCCGACCAAACCTCCCGAAACCCTGTATCATGGAACCGCTCGGCATGTTGTGGTCGGTATTTTGCGCGAAGGCCTTTCGAAGAGGAAGCGGCACCATGTTCACCTGCATGCCGATAGAAACACCGCGACGGCGGTCGGCCAGCGTCATGGCGAGGTGGTAATTCTCACGGTCGAAGCTCGCGCCATGCATCGCGATTCTTACGAATTTTATGTCACCGCGAACGATGTCTGGCTCACGGAGACGGTTCCTCCTTCCTATATTCGTCGCATCTGACTGAGTCGCAAAAAATTTCTGCCGAAGCGACTCAATTTGGCAAGCAATATCGCGGGTGGTGTCAGGGGAAACCAACTTGAGCTGGCGAAGTGCACCCCGTAGCCTCCGTGGATGAGAAATCCGTTCCGTTATTTCAAAACTTCACCCGAGATCATCCGCTTGGCGGTGATGATGTATGCCCGCTTCCCGCTGTCGCTACGGCAGGTGGAGGACTTGCTCC
>JAPULJ010000214.1 GCA_027295145.1 Alphaproteobacteria bacterium
GCCGCCGGTGTCTTTGACGACCAGCCTGATTTTGTCGTCCAGACCGGTGTCTTCGACAATTAGGCTGATGTTCCGCGGATCTCCGGGAGATCCCCTGTTCGCTTCGATCGCGTCGCGGGCATTGGAGATGATATCAACTAGCACCTGTTCCAGTTGCACCGAGTGGCCCAACACCTTGCGGCAGTGGTCTGGGAAATCCGTCTCGACTTCGAGGCCCTGGATTCGCAACTGCTCTTCTACGAGGCCAAGCGCGTTTTTCATCGTTTCCCTAGGATCCACGTACTCGGGCTTTTCGTCCACCTTTCGTCCGAAGATTTGCATATGGTCGATTATGTCGGCGGCGCGTTCGGTCTGCGCGCTAATCCGTTCGAACTTCCCGAGAAGGTACTGGGCGTCGATTTCGCCGTCCGTAATTCGTTCGATGGCGTTATCGGCGGCCATTCGAATTACGTTGAGAGGTTGATTCAGCTCATGGGCCAGGCCCGTGGCCATTTCCCCCAATGTGGCGAGCTTCGACGCCTGGATAAGCTGCGCCTGGGTGTGCATGCGCTCGGTGATGTCCTGAAACGTCCCCGCACTGCGGATGATCGCCCCCGTCTCGTCGAACACGAGACGGCTGATCTCGTGGATGCAACGAATCTCGCCGTCCGGGCGAACGATCCGGTATTCCACGTCATATCCTTCGCCGGCCGCAGTTGCTGCCGTGAATGCCGCCCGCACCCTTTCACGATCGTCGGGATGCATGAACTCCACGGTCTCATCGAACGTTCGGGGCGCCTTCTCAGGCGTTACGCCATAGATGTCGCATATAGTCGCCGAGCGATATATGACGCTGTTGGTCTTTGCGTCCCATTCGAAATTGCCGATGCCAGCAATTTGCTGCGCCCTGTTGAGCCGCGCCTCGCTCTCGCGCAGTGCCTCTTCCGCCTGCTTGCGCTCGGTGATGTCCTGAACCGTGCCTATCGTGCGAACGAGCTCTCCACCGTCGTCGAACTCGACCTCGGCGATCTCCTGAATGAACCTCGTCTCGCCGTCCGGGCGGACGATCTTGTAGTCCAACTCATAGCCCGTTCGATTTTTTTGAGCCTTTTTCATAAGCGTTTCAACACGCTCACGATCGTTGGGGTGAACCATGGCGAGGAATTCTTCAAAATTGAAGGATAGCCACTCGTGGGGCACGCCGAAAATACGCTTGCCCTCGCCCGAGCAGTACGATTCCCGATCCTCTTGTTCGTCCCAGATCCAGTTGCCGACTTTGGCGATGCGCTGAGCCTTGGCGAGCCGTGCCTCGCTCTCGCGCAGCGCCTCTTCCGCCTGCTTGCGCTCGGTAATGTCCTCTTCTGTCGAGACGACGAGCGACCATGTGTCTTCGCACTCTGCTGGAATGTGAGTAATGGTCCGAACCAAAACATCGGAGCCCTTGAGCGCCTTCACGGCATGCTCAATAGTCAAACGGGTCGCACCCTCCGCCAGCCTGGCCAGCTCTTGTTCGTAAAAACTTACTTCGGTCGCCAGTTGCGCGAAATTATTTGCAGTGCCAAGAAAGGCCTCCTTGTTGGGAACCCGGTAGATATCGAGAGTGGCCTGGTTGACATTGAGTAGCTTGATCGCCTTGATCGCCTTGCGGAGCGTCTCGGGGTGCTCGCGGAAATACCGGCGGAAATTGCGGACGCCTCGACGTCGCAGGCGGTCGACTATTTTTTTGACCGCGGAATAGTCCTCTTCCCATAAACCGATCGGTGACTGTTCAAACAGATCGCGGTAACGGTACTCGCTGGAAATGAGATCGGCTTCGAGGCGCTTTTGCGCTGAAACGTCCTGAACCACGCCGACCCAGGTGGGCTCGTGTCGAACCTCGTCGTGTAACGGCTCGCCGATTTCGTGAACGGTTCGTACATCCCCATCGGGATGGACGATGCGATATTCAATGTCGTAGGAGCTTTGTCTTCTTTCCGCCCGTTCGAGCGTCTCCGTGCATCGCTCCAAATCATCGGGATGCGTTTCCCACTTCTGTTTGATCTCACCTTCGAACGTCTGGTTGCGTGCGATACCAAAAATCCGCGCCACCTCATCCGAAATCAACGGGGGGCGATTTCCCTTTCCGCAGTCCCGGACCCAATCATTGATATTCGGGCCATACCATACCCAGTGGCCGACCTTCGCCACCTGTTGCGCGTGTTTTTGCCATGTTTCGCTCTCGCGCAGGGCGTCCTCCGCGTTCTTGCGCTCGGTGATGTCCTCTTCTGTCGAGACGACGAGCGACCAGGTGTCCATGTGGGTGTCCGGAACGTGCGTGATGGTCCGCACGACAAACTCCGAACCGTCATCAACCCTTTTCGATACGGACTCGGTCTCTATCCTCCTTTCGCCTGCCGCCAAGGCAGACAGTTCTTGCTCGTAGTAATTAAAGTCCTGCACTCGTTGGGCGCCTTCCTTGCGCACGAACGCCTCTTTGTCGGTGGCGCCATAGGTCTGGAGCGTAGCCCGGTTGATGTCGATCACTCTGATCGCCTTGATCGCCTTGCGGAGCGTCTCGGGGTGCTCGCGGAAATACCGGCGGAAATTGTGGACGCCTCGACGTCGCAGGCCGTCGATTATGTTTTTGACCGCGGAGTAGTCCTCTTCCCATATACAGATCGGTGACTGTTCGAACAGGTCGCGATAATGCTCTTCGCTCTCCTGCAGCGTCTCTCTCGTCAGCTTCCATTCGATCGCGATCCCGGCGAGGTACGCGGCCGTCTCGATATGCACCAAATCCGATTGGTCGGGCGCACGCGGTTCGCGATAGTACATCGCCAGGGTCCCCAGCACCTCGTCGGTAGACGAGAAGATCGGCTCGGACCAACAGGCACGCAGTTCGGCTCTTTCCGCAAGCTCCCGGTAGGGGACCCAATTCGGATGGGTCATGACGTCCTCGACGATCACGCGCTCACCGGTGTAGGCGGCGGCGCCGCAGGAACCAGCGCCGGGGCCGATCTCAAGACCATCGATCGCATCGTTGTAGAAGTCCGGTAGGCTCGGCGCGGCGCCGTGCCGGAGACGTTTGGTTTCTTTGTCCAGGAGCAGCACCGAACAGAGCATCTCGGGCCGAACCTCCTCGGTGGTGGCAACCAAGATCGAAAGCACTTCCTCCAGTGGAGCGCCAGCCGCCAGCCGCTCAAGAACCTGGTTACGATCCTTTGGCATCATCTGGATCGACTTACGCTCCCTGTTCTTCCTCAACTGCTGACTGGCCGGGCTCATTCGGATTTGTGCCCTTCATACCGGGGGTGTTGATAGTCGGAGTCGGCCGATGCGCGCCGGTTTTCGCCAAACGCGGCCATTAAGTAGCGGGTAAGTATCTTCAGTGAAATAGGCTTGCCGATTACAGCGAATGCGTCGCAGGCGGCACGCGCGTGCTCGATTTCTTTCGAAACGCCGGTCATCAGGATCACCTTCGTATTCAGAGACGACGACATCATGGCCTTCGTTGCCTGAATGCCGCCGAGCCCGGGCATCCTAATGTCCATTAGAACCAGCTGAGGTTTTTCCACCTTTGCCAACCCCGTATCCCACTTGTCACAAACCTTTTACAATTGTTTGTCAGATACTAGACCCTTCAAATCGATCCCAGGAAGGTATTCCCCAACCACGGCCGCCATCTCCGAAGCGGTCAAAGGTGCCGCAGGGACGGCACCCGTCGTGGAAAAGTCTTCGGTCGCGGAAGCCGAACCGATGCTGACAGCTAAGCTCAAGGCGGCTCCGGTAACGAGTGACTTGATTAGCATGTCTCTCTCCTCCCATCCCAGGTTAATTTCTCGCCAGTGTAGAACTACCCGGCGACATGTGGCTATATTAGCTGCTGTTCGCTGGCGGGATATGTCGCCAGGGTCAAAAATAGTATCAATTTGTATACGGTCGATGGTCCCCGGGGCGAGTGCGGCGCCGATTTTCCGCTCCGAATGATCTGCGGGGCAAACCGTGTTACTGTTGCGCCTTGAACGAGGGTGACTGGAAAACGACCTTGGTCTTCACTGCCATGACCGAAGCGGCGCACATTCTCGTGGTTGACGACGAGGCGGACATCCGTGATGAGCTTCAGGAGTACTTGGTGCGGAAAGGCTTCCGGGTCAGCACCGCCGACGGCGGTCCGGCCATGCGTCGCATCCTGGATCGGAAGCCGGCGGACCTCATCATTCTGGACCTAACGATGCCGAAAGAGCACGGCCTCACCCTTGTTGGCGATCTTCGCAAGACATCGAATGCCGGCATCATCATACTGACCGGAACCGGCGAAGCGGCAGACGAGATCGTCGGGCTGGAACTCGGTGCCGATGATTACATGTCCAAGCCCTGCAACTTGCGGGAACTGCTGGCGCGGGTGCGGAGTGTCCTGCGGCGGGTAGCCGGCGGAAACGATGCTGCAATTCAAGGGGACGAGGCTTCTCTGCAATTTGTTGGCTGGAGCTTCAACTTATCCGCCCGGCGGCTCATCTCACCCGAGAACTCTGAAGTGCTGCTGACCACTGCGGAATTCGATTTGCTCGCGACCTTCGTCAATAATGCAAGCCGTGTGCTGAACCGCGATCAATTGCTCGACATCACGCATGACCGCGAATGGTCGCCCTTCGATCGCTCGGTCGACAATCTGGTCAGCCGACTGCGCAGGAAAATCGAGGCCGATCCCAAAAAACCGACGCTCATCAAAACGGTGCGTGGAACGGGGTATGTGTTCACCCCGAAGGTGACGCGCGATTAGCCAGCTGGGGCGGTCGCCATGCGGGCCGCGAACCGCTTGGAGAGGCCAGGCTAGCGTCTACCTCGCGCAACATTGCCTCGGCCGGCACTGTCAGAGCAAAATTACTTGAACGCCGAAAACACATCTCTTAGCGTTCTAGGATGAAAAATCCGTTCCGACATTTCAAGACTTCGCCCGAGATCATCCGCCTGGCGGTCATGATGGGTCTGTCAAATTAACTCGCAGATGATCGCGTGTCCGCCTGATACGATCGGCGAATGCAGAAAATCTCATATCGGCGCCACCGCTTTCACCCCGACATTATCCGCCGAGCCGTTTGGCCCTACTTTCGCGATGTTGAAGATCTGCTGGCCGACAGTGGCATTGATGTCAGCTATGAGATGGAAGGCCGTTCCGTAGCGACCCTCTCGGTCATGGACGAGAAAGCACGGTGGCTCACGATCCCAACCGCAAGCCTGACGATTTGCTATCCCGTCCACTCGCTTGTCGAGTGGCGCGTGGTTCGGACGTGCACGACCTCCCGACTGACATGATGAATGATGAAAAAGACATAGATTGTCCGGAAGAAGACATTCCTCTCAACTGATACGCCAATCACAAACTCATACAAATTTAAACACGGCAGCGAAATTCGTGACACACACGCGCTCTAGGATTGCATGCATCAAACGTTGGAACTGAATTCGCTGGGCTGACGGTCCGGATCAAGGATAAGGAACATGACGATGCAGCAGACATACGAGACCGTAACCGACGGGTTTCATTGGCCTGATAAGGCCGTCGTTCGTGAACTCAACGATGCTTTCAATTATACATGCGGTGACCGCTGCGTGCTGGCCATGGAAGGGCTTAGGAGACTAGATTTCTACGGTCTGGAAATGCTGGTCTTAATGAGCGATGTGGCGCAGGCGAAGGGCGTGACGCTAACCATTCGCCGACCACAGAGTCAAGTGAAGGAATTGCTCAGCCTGACCGAAGTCGATAGGTTCATCCCCATAGAAATCTAGCCGGGACATTTCTCATGCGCTTGAATGGGTGCTCGGGTGCGGCAGCCAGGTCGAGCTTGGATTATGGCCCCAAAGTACGACACAGCCGGTATGTTCAAGGTCCGCCATTGGCATGCTGGTGCCGAACGTATGGGGATAAAAATAATCCTTGGTAAAATTGCACAGCTCGACACTCGCAACCACGTTGGGGCTGTCGCCGGTGTCTTCACGGTTCCAAGGTAGGCCGCGAACGTGAAGAGAGGGCCGGGAACCGCTTACGCCGCGCCGTAAGCGGGGGCTGCAATGTCCGCTGATAGCCATAAGGAGACATTCGGGCGTTCTGCTAGCTACGGCGCCAGATGACCGGAAACCAGTCCTCGCGCATGAGATCACCTGATTGCAGGTCAATGCCGGGATAGGGCGGTGATGTTTCGCCGGCTCGCACGCAGTAGGTCACGTCGTCACCCAGCCACCGTATGGAAAATGCCCGGCGCAGTGCTTTCAACGGTGCATCCGTAGTGCCGTGCAAAGTACGAAAATTGAACACGATGGCGTCGCCAGGCTCCAGTGCGCTGGCGAGAACATCATATGATTCTGGATCGCTGTCGATATCCGGTACGGCCTGCATAGTGGCATCATCCACATTGAAGCTCGATCCATCCATAAACACACGGGGGTAAAACAATGCCCCTGAACTGTGGGAGCCTTTGACGAACCGGACAGCCACGTCCGATTCCGCATGATCCAACGACACGTAAATACTCGCGGTCTGGTTTCCGTTTACACAGTAGTAGGGTAAGTCCTGATGCCACGGCGTTGCGCGTTGCGTGCCCGGCTCTTTCAGAAAGGCATGTTCATGGAACAATTGTGCCCGGGACGACAACATGAATTGACCAGCCATGGAGGCCGCACAGGAGTTCAATGCAAAATCCCGGTACTCGGGGATCAGGTCCCAGTTGCAGTAACTATCAAAAAACCGCCCGGGTGTGCCTTCCGGTAGGCTGTCACAGGGAAATCTGTAATCATCTGGTGACGACAAATTGCGCGACAGTCCGGCCCGCAAGGTATCTACCCAATCAGTGAAGGCCCCGCGCTGAATGACAACGCCATCACGCTGAAATGCCTCTATATCTGTTGGATCTGCAACATACTCTGGCACGGATTCCCGTTGGAACCCGATCAAATCCGGTGCCGTCCAGGGGATTGTCGTGGCATTGAATCCCGCCTTCGTAGCATCGTCGTCTTTCATTTCGCCTCACGAGGTTGAATAGCCATCATCAATGCGATGATACTATGGCCAATTAAGAGGATACAAACTCATTCACTGAGCATTCTCACACAATCCGGGCCGATGTTGAGGTTCATAACCGCCAGGATCATCCATTTGATTGTTATGATGTATGTCTGCTTTGGGTCCAGGCTGTGTAAAAACGTCGACAGCACTATTCACGCTCCCTATGATTCTCCTGTGCTTTGGCGGGAGGATTTGATGAAGCGTTTCGTTGAAGACTCGCGAGCAAAGCACCTTGTTTCCCGATCGGCTGGAAGACTGGATCGGTGACGACAATCCGGTTCGGGTGACTGATGTTTCGTAATTGCTCACCTGGGGTCCACCGGTCGGCTCCACGGA
>JAPULJ010000215.1 GCA_027295145.1 Alphaproteobacteria bacterium
TACTTGAGTGCAACCGCTGATGCCGCGTTGCGGGTCGGCACTTTGGTTACAATCCAGCCAACTGTCTCCCCAAGCTGGCGAAGCCGCCAGCAACCCAAGAAGCAAAATTGCCCGACGCATCTCATGGCTCCTGATGCTGCAGTTGTCGCAATCGCTAGTGTCCCGATTCCGAAAATCGCCACATCGATTTCAGAAATGACGGGACACTAACTTTTTGAAACGAGTGTGATTAAGTTTGCGAAGTTCACCACAAATTAAGTGACGGATCGCAAATCCATCACGCTAGTTGATCGCTTCCTTCAGCGCTTTCCAAGCTTTGAATCTTGGTACCAATGTCTCTGGTATCATGATCCTCTCACCCGTGCGTGGATGGCGACCTTGAGTCGCATGACGCTGGGTGACTTTGAAGGTGCCGAATCCAGTAAGACGAACCTCCTTCCCTTCGCTTAGGGCATCGACGATGCCATCGAGCATGGAACTCAGGAAATTCGTTGCATAACTCTTGGTAGTCCCAGTCTTCGTTGCAACAACAGCAGCTAGATCATCCTTGTTCATATCATCCACCTTTAGACCAGACTCTGTGTGCAAACGAAAGAAAACTACTAAATGTAGATTATTGCAATACAAAACTACAAGATCTTGAAAAATATGTGCGCCCACATTTGCTCGCACCATAACTAGGTCCACCGATAATATTGGCAGCAGCAACGCGATACATTCCTCTCAAATGGCGTTACTTGAACGTCCACTCCCTAATCTGTCGCGGACGAATGAGGTCTTTTGCGAACCTGTGCCAAGACATCTCGCAGCACGAATTCGGGGGTGGTTCAACGCATATCCACCATCTCAAGAAGTCCACCCTCGGATAGAATGACGTTGGCTGTCTGGGTCGGCGCGACGTTGTAGTTGGGCTGCAGGTTCCGAGGCGTGCCAGTCAGATTGTAGAAGTCGAACACTTCCTGCCACGTATAGATTTGTGTGAAGTGGCCGCACATCGGTTCTGTTTACACTTTGCAATCGACCATGCCAAAGACGTCTGAGTCGGTTTCACGCGTGCTGTTATTCAATCTACCTTTTGTGGCGCCGCTAGCACAGCCTCCAGATGGGCACCGTACTGGCAATGACAGGTTTAGGCGTGATCTCCTATCTACACCCATTCTGGGTTGCCATTGGTTTACCGGTTGCGGAAGGGATAACTACGGATGACTTCGCGCTATCGCGTAAATCGATCTTTGCCGCGCGTTGCGATGCCACTCCTTACTGTTGGGTCGGGTTGCAGCCCACAGCGTTGGACCATTCGGCGCGATGGTTCGTTCGCTTCAGATACCAGCTCGTGAACGCGGGAGGCCTCGAGGTCCTTCACGCAGGATGATACCATTAGAGCATTGACCAGAACTCCAAGTCGCTTCCCGCGTTGCGCGGCATCAACCGCTACCAGTCCGCCCCAGGCGTTTGATGCGTGAGAACTGTGCTGGTTATGCAAAAAATATCCGTAAGCCGTGGCAACGATCGCCTCGTCCCGATCCTTGATGGCGATCATCGACGACGGGCACATGCGCCCGGACAGCATGTCGCCAGAGAACGGCACGATGCCATTTCGGTCCATGCAGGACTGGATCGCTGCAATGACCGCCTGATCCGCCAGTTCGTCCTTGGTCACCAGGCTCAGCCCTTCAGGCAGCCCGGCATCGATCAGTGGACCGCAACAGGGGATTATCTCCTGCGCGTCGGCCGAAAACACATCCCAGAAGTCGATCCGAAATCCGTGCTCTCCTAAATTTGCCTGAATATCGGCGCATTGATCAATCGGGATCATCCGAAAACCGAATGCCCCGTCTTCTCTCAGTGTTTCGACAATGAAATCCCAGCCAAGCGCGTCAGGATCATCTGTCCCCAAGAATCTGCCCGGATTGCAGGCGCCCGGCGTATTGCGGGTCCAATCCACGCGTTCATGAAGTTTGCGCTGAAGCCTGACTTGGTCGGGGCTGCCGTAGAATTGGTTCATCACATCCGAGCCCGATAGATTGTCGAATGGATGCATTTTCTCGTTTTGATCGGTACTGTCCAGTAATAATTGACGTGCCGCATGGAGTCAGGAAAGGACTTCGTCACAGCTGATTGAACTGATATCCCCCAGATGGGTGTGCTTCGTAGCGTGAGAATGGCATGGGCCACTCCTTTTCCAAAGTCTGTTTTGGTTAGGTACGGCTCCTGACCGTTTTTCCACGGATTTGATACCATAGCGTTTGACAACCGGATCAAGCACGGCTTGCCAGTTATCCGCACTGTGAACGTTGCCGGGGCGCAGCGAGCAGCCTTCCAGATAACCGTGTTGATAGAAGACGAACAGTGGGTGATAGCAGTTGCAGCCGAAGTGGCCGTTATAAGCTGAGGATTCCTGCTCGCCGTGCGCCGGGCTTTCGCAACTATCGATATCGAGGATCAAGTTGGGCGATCCGCGCAACCGGTGAACCCGGTCCAACCACTTGCCGTTGAGATTTAACAGCGCAGCCAGATTCTTGCTGCTGGGGAGTGTGCCTGTCTCGAAACACCCCATCTGGCTCTCCGAAGCCGCTGGCCGGTCAAAGTCTTTTCTTCCCGTGATCGCCCGCATCACAGGATCACGGGCGAGCCGTCCGGCATCATTGACATCTTCATATCCGGCGAGCCGCCCAAACACGGATTGGCGGAACATGGCGAGCAGATTGTGGCGAGAGTTCTTGCCAGTGCGGGTATCGCGCAGTTCCCACGATGCCATCTCGGTCAGACCCAGAGCATCATCCAGTTCACGAAATACAATCAACCCGCCGTCTGAACTCAGCTTCGCACCATGGAACTGAAGCTTCAAACGCCGGTCAAATCCGACCTTCATAGGTGCGAAAATCGATTCACCCGTAACACCACCCTGAAATCCCGACATAAAGTCCGCCTAATGGATTGATTTGCTTAAATAAACCAGAATCCTGCAGCCCAATCATGTCAACCAATCTGGGGGATGCGGGTTCAATCGGCCATTGGGCGGCGACGACTATGGCCCTAGTCTGTCGAGCAGCTCGGCGGCGAAAAGTGCGAGAGTGTCGTCGCGGGCGCCCATGACCACGATCCGGTCGCCGGGCCGGGACAGCTCAATCAACTTGTCGCCGCAGGCTGTGCGCTCAGCGAAGGCGCAGGCCGAACGCCCGCGCGCTCGCACGCCCTGCACAATATCCTGGCTGGAGATTGTGCGCTCGACAGTGCCGCCGAAATAGACCGGATCGGGCATGACCAGAACATCGTCGTCGTGCAGGCAGCGCGCGAAGCAGTCGATGATGGCCTCCTTCATCAGCCTCAGCGGGCCGAAGCCATGGGGCTGGAACATGACCAGCAGTCGTCCCGGGAATGTGTGTAGGGTGGTGAGCGTGGCGCAGATCTTGTCCGGGTTGTGGGCAAAATCGTCGATCACCGTCACGCCCTTGGCCGCTCCGAGGAACTCGAGCCGCCGCCTAAGGCCGGAGAAGCCGTCTAGCGCGAGGGCGGCTTCTTTCAAGGTCACGCCACTGGCGCGCGCGGCGCCGAGGGCAGCGAGCGCATTCGCCACGTTGTGATTTCCCGGGACGCGCAACGCCACCGGGGCGCTCTCGCCGCTCGCGCGTTCCGTCACCTCGAAGCCGATCCCTTCCGGAGTCGGGGCGAGCGTGCCAGCACAGAGATCGGCATCACCATCCGTCAGACTAAAGGTGATTGTCCTACCGGGTGGCAGCTCGGCCGCCAATACGGCTGTCTCGTCGTTGTCCAGGTTGAGCACCACAGTTGCTGCCGTGGAGACGAAATCGCGAAACAGCGCGCGTAACTCGTCCAGCGACTTATGGTCCAGCGCTATGTTGGTGAGGACCGCTATACGCGGCGTGTAGAGACCGATGGAGCCGTCGCTCTCGTCAACCTCACTAACGAAGATGTCACTCTTGCCCAGCACAGCGCTAGCGTAGGGCGTATCGGGCGCGATGAAGTTTTTCATCACCGCGCCATTCATGACGGTCGGGTCCCGCCCGGCATGATTCAGGATCCAGGCGATCATCCCTGTCGTGGTCGACTTGCCGCTGGTGCCGCCGACGGCGATGCTGAGTGGCGCGGCATTAAATATCACCGCTAGCAGCTCCGCGCGTGTCGTCACCGTCGCGCCGAGGCGGCGGGCTGCTTGTACGTCGGGCACGCTGTCCTCAATCGCACCCGAAATGACCAGGATTTGATCAGGCCCGGTCAATCCGCTGCCGTCTTGCGCATGAAGCCGGATGCCGCGGTCGCTTAGAAAATCGAACTTCTGTGTATTTAGTCCGTGGTCTAGCATGCGGTCGGACCCTTCCACCACGTAGCCCCGACCCCTCAGGATCAAAGCCAGCGGCAACATGCCGCTGCCGCCGATGCCGCAGAAGAAATAATGCTTGTCCCTGTCCATCCGGCGATGACTACAGAGTTAGCCGGGGCCTGACAATTAAACCGAAAACGAGGAACGATCGCGTGCCCGGAGACAACTTCAAGATCGGCGTTATGGCGCCCGCATCGCGCATAGACAGAACCATCGCCAAGCGGGTCGAGGACATTGCAGTCGGCCTCTATCCCGATCGATCCATCGACATCTATTTTCATCCGCAATGCTTTCTCGCCTTCGGGCATTTCGCGGGCGACGACGCCGCCCGCACGCAGGCCTTCCTCGACATTGCGAACGACGGAAGCTTCGATGCTTTGTGGTTCGCCCGTGGCGGCTATGGCTCATGCCGGATCGCCGAGACTTCGATCGCGCAACTGTCGGCTGTCGCGCGGAGCAAGGTCTATTTGGGTTACAGCGACACCGGCAGCCTGTTGGCCGGACTGCACAAAGAGGGTTTCCCCGAGCTGGCCCATGGACCGATGCCCTCCGACATCCTGCGCGCGGGCGGCGAGGCGGCTGTCAAGCGGGGGCTCGCCTATCTAATCGACCGCTTGCCGGACGCACTTGAAGGCAGCGTATCCGGGGAAACGCAAACCGCCGCCTTCAACATGGCGGTGCTCGGCCAATTGCTCGGAACACCGCTTCAACCGAACTTGACCGATCACGTGCTCATGCTCGAGGAGACGGCCGAGCATATGTACAGAATAGACCGGTCGCTGTTTCATATCACCAGCAATCCCGGCATCAGAAGGGTTACGGGCATCATGCTCGGCCGTTGCAGCGACATCCCATCGAACGATCCGGAATTCGGCCAGACCGAGGAAGAGACGACCCGGCACTGGTGCGCGGCATCGGGAATCCCTTATCTTGGCCGCGCGGACATCGGCCATGACATCCATAACAAGGTTGTGCCCCTCGGGCGACCGCGACCCGCCTGATCGCGCGGGCCATCCGGATATCTGTTGGTGGCGCAGTACTACGGGATTGCCAACATCTTGACGGTAGCGCAACTCACGTTTCGCACTTCCGTTACCGAGGGCTGCCAGTGCTATCCGATCCAATCGAATGGCAGCTTCGGGTCATGAGTTGCCCTTCGCGACCCTGCCGGAACAGGTCCGAAATGCGACGCTAAACCGACCTTCGGGCCAGCATACCCCTGAGCGTCGGTAATCCTCCCGTAACCAGACCTTCGTCACGCGGTCGGCGAACTTCTCGAATGTGCCATAAGGCGACCTTCAATCGTTGAGATCGTCAGCGCGCAGTGAGAATTAAACGGCCGTACGACACAAATGCGGCGAATGAGAATGCGAAGGCGTAGGTGGCATCGTGTTTGTTCCTGCGCTATACTCTCCGTATTCGCCACGGAATAACAAACTCGGCATGAGTATAAATTGGCCACAATGGATCGCAAAAAGTCGACGATGGTGGCTCGTCGTCGGTGCGGGGTATCTGGTGGTTTTCATATTCGTCATCGTGTATCTCGTTACGCCGACGACGATCGTGGGACTTGGAGCCGGATATCATATCGCGTTCGGTATCTTGCTTGTGGCTCCTCTTGTAATAGCTTTCCTTTGGGACCGGTTGAGGACCGTGAAGGTAATGGGCGTCGAAATTACGCTCAGCGAGGCCACCGTCGACGTCCCTACTCTTGGGGAAGGCGCTCTTGAGGACGCCCTCGCGGATCAGCAGTGGTTTAGCGGGGACCATGAGATTCTGAAGCAGATCAGCAAAGCAGTGCATGCTCCAGACCGCGAACTACTAGAAATCAATCTACGCTCACAGCCCTACTGGTGGTCGACCCGGCTATATCTCGAAGCGGCCTTACTCGTCGACTACTCGCAGGTTCGCTGTATTGTATTCGTCGACGGAGACGCGAGCCGCCGCTACATCGGCACGACGAGACCACGACAGTTGCGCGAAGCACTGGCGGAGGACATGCCGTGTCTTGAGACGATTTATCAACAACTGGCCAACGGAGAACCTTCGATCGAGGATCTGATTCAAAGCTGGGCCGCCTCAAGTTTCGACGGTCT
>JAPULJ010000216.1 GCA_027295145.1 Alphaproteobacteria bacterium
ATCTGGTCGAACAATCCGAGAGGATCGACGCCTTCCATCAACCGCTGCTGCACCGCGAAGAGCTATCGGACGAGCTCGCCTCGAAAATGTACGGTTGGGTCTCGGCGGCGCTGCGCGAGCATTTTGCCAGCCGGTTCGACATCCCCGATACCGAGCTCGATAAGGCATTCGACAGCACGAATTCGAAGGCCGCAAGCACAACGAATAACAGTCGGCCGGGGGGAAAGGCCAACGAGCTGGTCGATCAGCTGTCGCGAAGCGATATGCTGACCCCGCAAGGTCTGATCCAGGTTCTGCGCGAGGGCGAGATTCCCCTGTTCGAAGCGATGTTCGCCCGCTTCACGGGGCTCGAGATAAACCAGATCAAGAAAGTTATCTACGAGGCCGGGGGCCAGTCCCTGGCCGTCGCCTGCAAGGCATCGCACGTTCAGAAGCCCGACTTCGCCTCGATCTTCTTGTTGAGCCGCCAAGCACGGCCCGGCGACAAAACGGTCGAGCCGACTGAACTGGCGACGTCAATGGAATTCTTCGACCGCATCGATGTTGTCGAAGCAGAGAAAATTCTCAAAAAGTGGTGCCAGCGACCCGACTATAACAGAGCTATCCTCAATTTGCAGACCTCGCGCAGTACTTAAGGCCAACCGGTCAAATATGTCCGGTTGTATGTTTCCTGGATACAGCGGCTGGTCGGTGATCCCGAAACAGGGGTCATCCACGGCGGTATCGTCACCACCCCGATCGCCACCCTCGATCTGCGCATCGACTATCTGAAACCGGCGATGCCGAAGGAGGACTTGCTGGCCCGGGCGCACGCCTACAAGATCACAAGGCAGGTCGTATTCGTCCGCGCGACGGCGTACCAGACCGACGAAAAGCAACCCATCGCCAATGCTGTCGGCACCTTCATGCTGACCGGGCGGTTGGGCTCCGGTGCCCATGCCGGCAAGAATCGCTGATGAACACTTTTGTCGATCTCGTCGCGCAGGCACGCTCGCGCAACGATCTGGGCGTTCTGGTCGACGCCATCCCCTATCACCGCTATCTCGGCATCAAGCTCGGCTCACACATCGCCTGTGTCAGGGCTGAAGCCTGGCAGGACGACCCGGCGAGACCGGTGCTGACGCCAAAGTCCATATTCTAATCGAACCTGTCGGAAGGTGAGTGAAAAGGTGGATAACGGTGAATTTATATAGTTAACGCAAATATCAAAATCATGATGACAATAATTTGTTTTTAATTTTTTATTTTTTGGTAACCACTGCAGCAAATAATCGATTTTCATTGTTCGGTCCGGCGGGCATATGGTGCTTGGACTATCGTGCCATGCGCGTTGATTTCAAAGTCGAACGGGTCCCTGTATTGCAATGCCAGGAGCCGGTGAATTCATGACCCAAGAGGCCGGAAATCAAAGAGGTTCGTTGCCGGGCGTGGATTATCTGCTCGAAATGGCGCGCGATCGCTCCGAGGCCGGCCGCGCCCTCCTGGTCAACACCGTCTGCGATTTGTTCGTCGATAGAGATTATAACTTTTCCGGCCGCGAATCGGCATTGATGACCGACATCCTTCGCCGTCTGATCGGTGAGGTCGAAGCCGAAGTCCGCAAGAATCTGGCGGAGCGCCTGTGCAAGCTGAAAACCGTGCCGCGGGAACTGATTGTCGAGCTTGCAAACGACAATATCAGCATCGCCCAAAGCATCCTGCGGAACAGCCCGGTGCTGCGCGATCCCGATCTGATCGAAATTATCCGCCACCGCGCCCGTGAGCACCATCTTGCTATCGCCGTGCGCCTGAAGATCGGCGCGAGCGTCAGCGACGCGCTGGTCGGGACCGATGATGTCGGCGTCATTACGACGCTTCTTGAAAATCGAAGCGCGGTCATCTCGGTTCTGACCCTGGAATATCTGGTCGAACAATCCGAGAGGATCGACGCCTTCCATCAACCGCTGCTGCACCGCGAGGAGCTATCGGACGAGCTCGCCTCGAAGATGTACGGTTGGATCTCGGCGGCGCTGCGCGAGCATATTACCGGCCGGTTCGACATCCCCGATGCCGAGCTCGACAAGGCAATCGACGGCTCTGTTTCGAAAGCTGCGAGCGAAACGCGGAAAAGCCGGCCGGGGGGCAAGGCCGGCGAGCTGGCCGATCGGCTGTCGCGAAGCGATATGCTGACCCCGCAAGGTCTGATCCAGGTTCTGCGCGAGGGCGAGATTCCCCTGTTCGAAGCGATGTTCGCCCGCTTCACGGGGCTCGAGCTAAACCAGATCAAGAAAGTTATCTACGAAGCCGGGGGCCAGTCCCTGGCCGTCGCCTGCAAGGCCTCGCACGTTCAGAAGCCCGACTTCGCCTCGATTTTCCTGTTGAGCCGCCATGCGCGGCCCGGCGACAAAACGGTCGAACCGACTGAACTGGCGACGTCAATGGAATTCTTCGACCGCATCGATGTTGCCGAAGCGGAAAAAATACTCAAGTTGTGGCGTCGGCGGCCCGACCATAACAAAGCCATCCTCGATCTGCAGACCTCGCGTAGTGATTAATACCAACCGGTCTGAAATGTCCGGTTGTTTGTTTCATGCAGACGCGAATGGGTCGCTCTTGAACTTGTCGAGGGGCGCACTTGCCGGAAGTCCGGCGCCGGATCCTGAAAAAGTGAATTCATCCCTACACTTGAATGCTCATCCTGTGGAGCGGGCATAGGCCAGCGTCTCAAAAGATTGAGGGGGTGATCAGCCAGGTTTCCTCAACACCGCCAATCCCGGCAGGTCTTTGCCCTCGAGCCATTCGAGGAAGGCGCCGCCGGCGGCTGAGATATGAGTAAAATCTTGCGATGCGCGGGTATGAGCGAGGGCCGCCACGGTATCGCCGCCACCAGCCACGGTAGTCAGGATGCCGGTCCGCGTGCACCTCGCCGCGGCGCGGGCAATGGCGGTCGTCCCGGCATCGAAGGGCGGCGTCTCAAAGGCTCCCAGCGGACCGTTCCACACAAGCGTCCGCCAGCCGGAGATCGCTACTATCAAGGATTGTGTGGTTTCGGGTCCGATATCGAGGATCATCTGATCCGGCGGCACCGCGTCGATCGGTACGATGCTGCTCGTGACCCCCGGTTCCAGAGCCGGCGCGATGACCGCATCGATCGGCAGCAGGATCGCGCAGGCCGCCCGTTTGGCCGCGGCGACGACCCGGCCAGCGGTTTCGATCATCTCCGGTTCGGCCAGCGAGGCGCCGATCGGCATCCCGGCCGCCAGTAGAAAAGTATTGGCCATGGCGCCGCCGATAACCAGAGAATCAACGCGTCCCGCCAGATTCTCCAAAATACCGATCTTGGTCGAGACTTTGGCCCCGCCGACGAGAGCGGCCAGGGGTCGTTCGGGGTTCCCCAGCGCGCGTTCGAGCGCATCAATCTCGGCCTGCAAGGCGCGCCCGGCCGCCGCCGGGAGCAAGTGCGCGATGGCCACGATCGAAGCGTGGGCGCGGTGGGAAACGGAGAACGCATCGTTGACGTAATAATCGCCGAGTGCAGCCAGCGCCCCGGCGAACTCGGGATCGTTGGCTTCCTCGCCCGACTCGAAACGCAAATTCTCCAGTACAGCCACCGCACCGTTTTCGAGCGCGCCGACCACTGCTTCGGCTGGCGCACCGATGCAAGCTCCGGCGAAGGCCACGGGCCGCCCACCGATCGCTTTCGACAGCGCCTCGGCGATTGGTTTCAGCGATAGTTCGGGAACCGGCTTGCCCTTGGGTCGCCCGAGATGGGAGATCACGACGATGCGCGCGCCGCGCTCGGCGAGTTCGAAGATGGTGCCGGCGAGACGGTCGAGCCGCAGTGTGTCGGTCACCACTCCGTCCTGCAACGGTACGTTCAAATCGCCGCGCAGCAAGACCCGCTTGCCGATAACGTTGAGATCGTCAATAGTCCGGAACTCAGCCATCGGCTGACTTATAACGCGCAGCCTTCTTGAGAAACAATCACCCGGCGAAACGCTGAGAATTACACTGGATTGGAGCGGGAATTTCGACTCCCTTCAGCGATTGTCCGCTTGCCTCCCAATCGAGAGAACGCCCAGGAACATTTCTTTGAAACCTGTGGTCACATCGTGGCAATAGGTGACGATCGTCGGCGTGCGATAGGCGCGCGATACGAACAATCCCGAAGCATAGGAGGGCGCAAACAGTCGCGCCCGGACGAGGCGGGCCGGCATCCGCGCAGCGAAACAGTTCCGGTGCGCTAGCGTAACCGACAGCGAGGCTGTCGAAGGGGTGGAACCCCTTCATACCGAAGTGCTTCCCATTGCAAGCCACGCCCGGCTGTCGCTGGCCAGACTGGCGGAGGCGGCGCCGCCGCGCCCGAGACGGTCGAGTTCGGGCGCGGCGTCGGTCACTTTGGTGGTGACCTCGAAGGGAACGAGCGTAACCCGCGCGCCCGCGGCGAGGACACGTTGTACGGCCGCAGCGTCCTTTCGCAGGTTCAAATCATGCAAATGGATCAGCGGGTTGGCGCTGAGTTGGAATATCTGGTCCGGCCGGCGTCCCATCACCGCGATCAGCCGAACGATTCGCGAAGCGAGGGCGGGCCGGGCTTTCAACAGGGTTGAGATGTTGGTCAGCGGGCCGAGAGCGATCACCGTCAACCTCTCCTTCATGAGGGCACGCTGCAATGCGGCAACCGCCGGGCTGCTTAAGCCGCCGTTGGCTCGCCCGGCGCCCTCGAACACCTGCGGTGGCACCGAGCCGCCGAACAGCCGCACTATTCTCCGGGTCGTGCGGTCGGTGGTGGTCAAATCGGCGTTGCCGAACACCGTGCTGACACCGCGCCCGGCGAGGCGCTTGGAGGCAAGCGCCATGGCCAGCGCCCAGCAATCGTCGACGTCGTTGACCGGACCGCTACCGCAGGCGGCGTCGGTGTCGATCCACACGGCGGTGCGCGCCGGGGCGGACGATGCAGCCGGCATGAGAAAGCATGCCAGGATTGTGGCCAGCCCTCTCACGTCGAAGTGCTTCGCCCATGACCGATGAAGCATGCCGCCATCGGCGATAGCTCGGTCTGTCGCTCGAACCGTTCGTTGTTCAGGCCCGCGATGCCCATCGCTTCGCTACCACCCGAAAGGCCGCTTGGCCCCATCAAACCGTGTCCAGTTGGTAAGTTCATGCTCTGGCCCGCGGCACCGGGGCCGCCGAGTTAATCGCCTGTGACATTGTGCTTCCATCTGGCGCCGAAGCGAAAGATGCCAGCAAGAACGGCGGCGAGAACGCCGGTGAATACGACGAGCCCCAGGGCCTGCTTCATGCGAATTGCCTCGAGCCCGAACATTTCCGGCGCGAACATGTTCCAGGATACGTGCACCAAGGCCGCCAGCCCAATGGTTACGCCGGCGATCTTGGCCGCCGCGATCGCGGTGCTGCGAACCTGGTAATGAAGCGCGCGATGGGGTCGATCTTGGTTTCATTGCAGGTCGGTGTTATGCGTCTATTTCCTCGGTATGTTTGGAATAATCGTCGAGGATAGCCTGCCACCCGGCGCCAAGGACCGCGTCCGACAGCCTTGTCAATACGCGAGTGGCGCTATCCAACTCATCGGACGTGAGGTCCAGGGACAGCCGCCCGAACGCTTCGACCTCCCCTTTGCGAAGCCGGGCGAAGAGGCGCCCACCTTCCCGCGTCGCCCGGACCACTTTCGAGCGCCGGTGGGCCGGATTGTCGGCATACTCGACCAGCTTCAGCCACAGCAGATCGTTTACCAGGGTCTGGATGTGCTGGCGGGAGACCGGCCGGGCCCGAGCCATTTGCGGAACGGTTTGCGGTCCGCCGCTGGTCACGCTCTCGAGGATCCCCCGCATGCCGGCAGTAATTCCGCTGCTTTTGTGGAGCGTCGATACCGCGTCGCCGAGAACATGAAAGAGCGAGCGGACAGCGGTTGAAAGGGCGTAAACGGCTTTGAGTTGCACGGCGTCCATCGCGGTTTTCCTGGAATCATTTATTGACAAGAATATTGTCATAAAGACAATTAACTTGTCAATTAAAATTTATTTGATCAATCCGCGCGGCTAATCACCCGGCATGAACGGTCCCGCCACTGCCTGTGTTTCTCCGTTTAGACGAAATGATTTGATTGGGAGAGAGCGAGTGTCTCCGACTTCCACACGTGTTCCGGGGCGAGCTTGCCGGCTACGCCACCCCGCGTACCGGCGCCCCACTTACTGGCGCCGGCGTGAATCCGAGCTTGAGCGAGCGCACCCCGCGCAAAGACAGGCTATCGATCCATTCGGGGTCGGGATCGAGGAGTTCGAGCTGGGCCAGGCGCCCGGCCAGCGCCGCGTAGGCGATGCGACCTTCGAGACGGGCCAGCGGCGCACCCATGCAGAAATGGATGCCGTGGCCGAAGGTCAGGTGGCGATTGGGCTGGCCGGTGACATCGAGCCGTTCGGGGTCGGCAAACTCCGCTGGATCGCGGTTAGCGGCGGCGACCATGGCGAAAATTCGATCACCCGGCTGCAGGACCTTGCTGTGCATCTCGATCGATTCGAGCGCCACCCGGGTCAATGCCAGCCCCGGTCCTTCATAGCGCAGCGCCTCCTCGACCGCGCTGATCACCAAACCCTTTTCATTGGCCACCTTTGTCAGTTCGCCGGGGTTGCGGGCCAGGGCAAGAAAGCCGTTACCGATCAGGTTCATGGTCGTCTCGTGCCCGGCGAAGAGCAGGAGGACGCAGGTTGCAACCAATTGCTCGTCGCTGAGCCCGCCGTCCTCATCGGAGGCGGCGATCAGGCGAGATATCATATCCTCGCGGGGCGCTGATCGGCGGTCTGCCATAAGCTCGCCGAACAGCGCCTCCAGGGCCTCGACCGCAGCCTGCGCCCGCTGGCGCTTGTCCGGCGTCATCTGGGCGCTGCCGACGAAGGCCGCGAGATCGTCCGACCATCGCTTGAATTCGGTGATATCGTGCAGCGTCACCCCCAGCATCTCGGCGATCACCATCACCGGCAGGGGGAAGGCGAAATCACGGATCAGATCGGTCTCGCCACGCTCGATGAAACCATCGATCAACCGGTCGACCAACTGCTCGATATCAGGCGTCATTCGTTCGATAGAGCTGCTGGTGAAAGCTTGGTTGGCCAATCCGCGCAGTCGCGTATGCAAGGGCGGATCGGTGAACACCATCCAATGACCGAGATCGCGCACGAGGTCGGAGATGCTCGCCCGCTCAGCCTCCGGCAGAGCGTCGCGGAAGGGCGAGATGCGGTCGGCTGAGAAGCGCTTGTCGGTCATGCACGTCTTGACGTCGTCGTAGCGGGTCAGCACCCAGCCCTTGAGGGCGGCGCTCCAATGCACCGGGTCGTCGGCGCGCAGCCGAGCGAATAGGGGGTAGGGGTCTGCGAGAATGCCGGGCGCGCGGAGGTCGAAGGCTTGGATTTCGCTCATCTCTTAAGCCGCCTCTACGGAATGACGAGCACATCGGAATCGCTATCGGCGTAAATCTTGGCGACCATGTCCGCCCGGTTTTCGAGCACGGCGCGCTGATTGATGTAGCCCTTGTCGGTGATCTCATTGGCGTCGATATTCGGCAGCGCGGTGAGGATCAGCGCTCGGGCGATACGCCGGCTCGAGGCCGGGTTGGCCTCGTTGTACTTGGCCAGACCCTTCTTCAGCGCCGCGCGGACTTCCTCGCGCTTTACCAACTCGGGCAGCCCGGCATCGTCGCTTTCCCCGACAAGCGAACGGCAGCCGTCGGGGTTGGGAAACACCAGCAGGCCAAGTTCCTCGCGGTCATGGCCGGTCAGCACCGCATCCTGAATCACCGGCGCGCCGGCGCTGATCGCCATCAGGCGCAGCTCGCCAGCATGGACCCAGGTTCCCGACGTCAGCTTGAAGTTCTCCGCCGTGCGGCCGTCGAAGACCAAGCCTTTCTTCGGATCATCCGGATCCTCGAGCTTGCCGGCGTCGCCCATGCGCAAGAACCCCTCCTCGTCGAAAGCCTCGCGCGAGAGCTCCGGGCTGCGCCAATAACCCGGTGTGACATTGGCGCCTTTCACCCGCATCTCCATCTTGGTGCCGGACTGCGCCAGCTTGATCTCGGTGCCCGGGAGCGGCACGCCAATGACGCCGGCCTTCTCGATTGGCCAGTGGACGGATGAGGCCGCAGGCGCGGTCTCGGTCGAACCCCAGGAGGACAGCATGACGATACGCTCGCCGCGCGCCTCGATCGACAACGCCTCGAGCGCCGCCCACAGATTCGGCGGCAGCATGGCGCCCGCGTAGATCACCATGTCAAGTTCGGCGAAGAAATTGTCGCGCAAAGCACTGTCGCGCTGCAGGTAGGGGATCAGCACGTCAAAGCCGCGCGGAACGTTTAAATAGCAGGTTGGCGAAATCTCCCTAAGGTTCTGGACCGTTCGCTCGATCAGCCCCGGCGCCGGTTTGCCCGCATCGATGTACAGGGTCCCGCCCTTCAAGATGGTCAAATTGAAATTATGGTTGCCGCCGAAAGTGTGCGACCAGGGCAGCCAGTCGACCATCACCGGCGGCCGCTGATCCAGGAAACGCCAGAGCTGGCCCTGCGCCACCACGTTCGAGCACATCATCGAGTGAAGATTGATCACGCCCTTGGGCGGGCCGGTCGAGCCCGAGGTGAAGAGGATCTTGGCGATGGTCCCGCCATCGACGCTTGCGAAGGCCTGATCGATCCCTGACCCGGGTTCGGTCTGGCGCAGCTCGTCGATCAATTCGTGCCCGCTATTCCCCGGATTGGCGCTGACCACGACGGGAGTGTCACCTAGCGGTAGGGCCTCCAGCGCTGGCCCGAACGTCTTGCCGTCGCCGGCGTAGACGATCCCGGGGGTGAGCAGATCGTAAATGTATTTGAGTTTGCCGTAGTCCTGCGACATCAGCGAATATGCCGGTGAGACCGGCGCCGCCGGCACTCCGGCCTGCATCGCCGCGAGCTGTACCAGCGCGTTGTCGATGGCGTTATCCGAAAGCAGCATCACCGGCCGCTCTGGGCTCGCGCCACGATCAAGGAACGCCTGGCCCAGGTGGCGAAGCAAGCCGGAGCCCTCGCCGTATGTGAGCTTGCGCCACTTGCTGTCGACGATTGCCGGCTCGGTGCGCTCGGCCAGCCACACCCGATCCCTTGTCTGTTCGGCCTGGCTGTGCAGCATCGCCGGCACGCTGGCCGGGTAGGGATCGAGCGCGTAAGGCGAACGCAGGATCATATCCCCGTCGCCGCGCCTCTCGGCCTCGACTCCAGCCGTCGCGAAGGCGATTTCAGCGAATGGCGGCTTGCTCATCGGACCCCCATGCAATAAGGGGCAAATCGCGCCCCAGATAGCACAAGTCTAGCGCAACGCCCCGGTCACGCAAAAACCCAAATTTCACCGAAGGAATTCGCGGCAGTTTACTATTTCCAACCGCCAATAAGAATGACCGTTGTATGCTCCCTCAATCGCCGGGCGGTCGTTTCTAAACTTGTTGAAGGGCGCGCTTGCTGGGGGTCGATGCGTCAAACTCATCGGCCCCCGGCAAAAAATGGATTGCGGCAGCGCCGGGGAGAAATATTCTCTCAGTTCGCCTGCATATGGCGCGGCACGTAGCGGCCGTCTTCCGGGCCGGTGAACATTTCGCCGATCTCGGGGTGGCGGCAGGGCTCGCCGCTATCGTCGGTCAGCAGGTTCTGCTCGGAGACGTAGGCGATGTAAGTGGTCTCGTCGTTCTCGGCGAGCAGGTGATAGAAGGGCTGCTCCTTTCTGGGCCGCACCTCCTTGGGGATCGACCGCCACCATTCCTCGGAGTTGTTGAATTCGGGGTCGACATCGAAGATCACACCGCGGAAAGGGAATATCCGGTGCCTGACGACCTCGCCGATATGGAATTTGGCAATTCGCATTGTCATCTCCGGCCTTGCCTCCGGGCGCATGTAGCGCGAGACCGACATTGCGTCGCGGCGCCGCCAGGATCAAGCCCGGAATGGCGCCAAATCGGCCGCACATCGACGTGCGTTGGGGCCGCCTTATATAGTGTACGATATGGGTTAATAAACCATCCAATACGCGGAGCGAGGAAAATGGCCAAGGCGATGTTCGGCGCGGGCTGCTTTTGGGGCGTGGAAACGGCGTTTCGCAAGCTGCGCGGGGTCGCCGATGTTTCCGTCGGTTATTCTGGTGGGACGACCGAGAACCCGACCTACGAGGATGTCTGCACCGGAACCACCGGCCACGCCGAGGTTGTGATGGTCGATTACGATGAAAATCGCGTCAGCTACGAGAACCTGCTGGAGCTTTTCTGGCAGATCCACGACCCGACGCAGCTCAACCGCCAGGGACCCGATACCGGCACCCAATACCGCTCCGCTATTTTCACATTCGACGACGCGCAGAAGGAAATCGCCGAGCGCTCCAAGGCGATGGCCGCCGAGCACATCCGCGGCAACCGCCCGATCGCCACCGAGATTACCCCGAGCGGGCCTTACTGGCGCGCCGAGGACTACCACCAACGCTTCGAAGAACGTCGCATGGCCACCACCGCGCGGCTATAAGGCGGGTGGGAGCGGTAGGGAGGCTTTGAATGATCGCGGTGACACCGCTTGACGCGCCCTTCGGAGCCGAGATCACTGGCGTCGATATCGCCAACGGGCTCGGAGCGGGCGAAATGCGTGAAGTGGTCGCATGCCTGCACGAGCACCGCTTCATCGTCATCCGCGATCAGAGCCTCGATCCGGCGCAGTTTCTTGCCTTTGGCGAAGCCTGGGGACGCCCGCACCCGCACGTGCTCGACCATCTACGCATGCCGGGCTTCCCGGCAATCATGGAAATCGGCAATACCCAGGAAAAGGACCGCACCGACGATATCCGAAATGGGGCGGCTTTCTGGCACACCGATCAGTCCTACGAGACCGAGCCGGCCAGCGCGACGCTGCTTTATGCGATCGAGGTGCCGGGGCATGGCGGGCAGACGCAGATTGCTGATATGGCTGGCGCCTACGACGCCCTTGCAGATGCGATGAAGGTGCGGATCGAGGGGCTGCAAGCGCTGCACTTTTATGGCGCGGCGGCGGGGCGAGATGGCGAGAACATCGCCGTGCCGATCATCAACGAGACGCAAAAAAACAAGGTCCCGCCGGTCCCCCATGCCATCGCGCGGGCTCATCCAATCACCGGTCGCAAGGCGATCTACGCCGTCGCCGGCACGCCCTTCGCCATCGAAGGCATGGCGGACGAAGAGGCGTTGGCATTGCTCGCCGCGCTCAAGGCGCACGCGTTGGAAGAGCGGTTCATCTACCGCCATGCCTACCGGTCCAGCGACATCGCCATCTGGGACAACGCCGCGACGCTGCACTCGGCAACCCCCATCGATGTCGCCAACGGCAAGGATACCCGCCGCCATCTCTACCGCATCAGCGTCAAGGGAAGGCCGGGCGTTTGTGAGTAAAAGTGTGCGGGTGAGCGTTCCACCCACTCCACCGGTGTCACCCCGGACTTGATCCGGGGTCCATCTAAAATGTGAAGTAAGTCCGGCCTATCCCAACGATCCGTATGGACCCCGGCTCAAGTCCAGGGTGACGGCAGTTGAGGGATAATGGGGTGGGGAGGGTGGCGGACGTGGAACTTCTATCCAAACGCCGGCGCTGTCAGTGCTTAAAAAGGAATATCTTCGCGGAAGGGGTCGCGGAAGGGTCCTGGGTCGGGCTCGTTTCCGAACCTGTCCTCGATCTTTGCATTCCAGCCTACCGATGTGCGGTTGTCTATAAACGGGCTCTGCCGCCCGTCTTGTCCGACAAGCAGATCGATCCCGATCCCGGGAACGAAGGGATTGGGTGCGTCGACTCTCGGATCAATGACCCGCCGCATTACGAAGCCCATCGCCCGGCCGACCGTGGTCGCAACCGCGTTGTTGTTGGTGTAGGTTAGATTTTAGAAAGTTCGTGTTTTGTTCGCTAATTTCCCCGCCCGGATTACCTCGGCCCGACACCTCCATGCATGGCAAAGATGAAGTTGCCGCGGGTTGACGGGGATTGACGCGGTGGTGATAGTTTGCGCGGAATTCCGGGGTCCCGCGTGCCTCGCTATTCCGGCACGGGACAGACCCCGCCACTTCCTTGGATCTATCCGGGAGACCAAGCAAATGACCGTGTCCTACTTCGTGCGTTACGACGGCGCGCCGGCCGACCCGGCCGCGTTCGATCGCCACTATGCCGGCCCCCACGCCGAA
>JAPULJ010000217.1 GCA_027295145.1 Alphaproteobacteria bacterium
GGGGCAGCGGTTGCCCCATTCCCGGGTGAAGGCCAGTATCTCGTCGGCCACCGACATTTTGGAATGGATCAGGATGCCGTCGGCCCCGGCCGCGTGGTAGGCCTCGGCCCGGCGCAGGGCCTCGTCCACGCCCCAGCCCGAAATCAACGCCTCGACCCGGGCGATCAGGCAAAAATCGTCGTCGCTCTGACTGTCCTTGCCAGCCTTGATCTTGCCGCAGAACTCGTCCACGTCGGCCAGCGGTTGGCCCTGGCCGAGAAAGGAGTTGGTCTTGGGGAACAGCTTGTCCTCGATGCACACGGCGGCGATGCCGCGCTGGCATAGTTTCTTCACCAACCGCCGCACGCTGTTGAAGTCGCCATAGCCGGTGTCGCCATCGACCAGGATCGGCGTGCTTGTCGCATCGGACATGAATTCGAGTACTTCGAGGACTTGTGTCCATGACGCCTCGTTGCTGTCGCGCACCCCTAGCGCCGAGGAGATCGACAGGCCCGAAGCCCAGATGCCCTCGAAGCCGGCCTCCTCGACGATCTTCGCCGAGAGCCCGTTATGGGCCTCCATCAGGAAGCCCAGTTGCGGCGCCTTGAGCATGGCGCGGAATCGCGCCGGCTTGGAAACCAGCGCCCGGTCGGGCTCTACGGCACGCGCCTGCCGACGCTTAGCCGCCATGTCGCGATCTCCTTGTACGATTGACCCATTCCCTCATGGACTTATTCCCATAGTGTGACGCCGAAAGTGTGACGCCGAAAGTGTAACGCCGAAAATCCGCGCCTGTCGCCGGTTGGATGCGCGATGGACCAACCGGTGGCCGACCAGCCGCCTTACTCGGTCTTCAACAGCGCGATCTTCTTGTCGATCGCGGCGATCAACCCGTCGTAGCCCTTGTCCCGCAGGATCGAAGAGAAATCGGCCCGCCAGCGCGCCAGCTCGCTGATCGTGCCCTTGAGATGCACGTCGATGATCCGCCAGCCCTGCCCGCGCTTGCGCAGGAGGTAGTTGATCTTCACGGCCTTGCCGTTGCTCTTGACGATCCGGGTGCGGACCAGGACATCGCCGCGCGCGGTGGTCGCCGATTCCAGCACCTCGAACTTCTCGCCAGCGTAGGATTTGAAGCGCGAAGCATAGGTCGCCACCGACAACCCGTGCATCCTAACGGCTATGCTGGATTTTTGGTCCTTGGCGTATTTGCGCCAATAATGGCCGACGGCAACGCGGGCCATGAAGGGGATGTCGAAGCTACGCGCGATGGCCGGATCGAGGGCCTTGTAGCGGCCCGCGAAGCCCAGCGTCTTGGCGTTGCGCAATACCTCATCCAGCGCAGCATAGTAGGTCTCGACGACGATCCTTGGCCGCATGTCCTCGGTCGCTTTTGCCGTTATCGGCGCGATGGCGGTCACCGCGAAGCCGGATAACACCACCAACACCATGCGGGCGATCAGGGCAGCGAAACCAATTTTCATTTCAACTCTCTTTCAGGCATGGCGCAGAACGGCAAGGTTCCTTATGTGTGGTGGCAATGCCCGGCTCGCAAGAATCGCGGGGGCCCGGGCGTAGGGTTATAAAGCGACCACGAATGTCGGCCCAAGACCGCATCCCCATACCGCACGAGGAAGCGTGAGCAATCCCAGCAATCCAGCCGCCGAACGGCTCTTGAATTTTACCGCCCTAATGGCCGTTCGTTTTGCCTGGCCCCTGGTAGTGGTCATGGTCCTGTTGACAGCATTTATGGGCTGGTACGCGGCCACCAATCTCGGCATGAACGCCGACACTGCCGGGATGTTGTCCCGAGATCTGCCCTTCCGCAAGCTCTCGCAGGATTACAAGAACGCATTTCCACAAGGCGACGACACGCTTGTCATTGTTCTCGACGGGCCCAACGCCGACCTTGTCGAGGATGGCGCGGCGCGGCTGGCCATCCGGTTGGGGCGCCGGGCGGACATATTCGGTAGCGTCTTCTACCCCCAGGGCGATCCCTATTTCCGACGCAACGGCATGCTCTATATGAGCACCAACAATTTGATTGCTCTGTCGATACGGCTGGCCGAAGCCCAGCCGTTGCTCTCTACCCTGGCCGAGGATCCCTCGATTCGCGGGCTGTTCGAAATCCTCGGCCTCGCCGCCGAGGCCCTGCGCAAGGGTAAACAGAGCACTTCCGTGGCCGGCTTCGCCCTTGCCCTAGATCGTATCAGCGCCGTCCTCGAAGCCCGCGCGAGGGGTCAGTCGGCGAGCCTTTCGTGGCTCGAATTGATGCGCGCGCGTCCGGTCAAACCAGGTGACCGGCGGCGGGTCATCGTCATCCAGCCGCGGCTCGACTACTCCCGGCTCCAGCCTGGCCGCCAGGCGATGAAGGCGGTCCGCAAGCTGGCGGTGGAGCTTGGCTTGACACCGCAGAGGGGGGTGTGTGTGCGCCTCACCGGCTCGGTCGCTCTCAACACCGAGGAATTGGCCAGCGTCGAGGCCGGCGCCAGCCTGGCCGGGCTCCTCTCGCTGATCCTGGTGACGACGCTCCTGGTCGTCGGGCTACGCTCGGTGCGCCGTGTTGTTGCGGTGTTCCTGACACTGGTCATGGGGCTGGTCTGGACCGCCGCCTTCGCCGCTGTTAGCCTGGGCGAGCTCAACCTGATCTCGGTCGCTTTCGCGGTCCTGTTCATCGGCCTGGGTGTCGATTTCGGCATCCATTTCGCTTTACGCGCGGCCGAGGAAGCACGCCGCGGACAGGGCGGTCCGGCCGCGCTTCAGGCAGCGGCGCGCGGGGTCGGCCCATCGCTGGCGCTATCGGCGACGGCGGCGGCCTTCGCCTTTTTGTCTTTCGCTCCGACCGACTATCGCGGGATCTCCGAGCTCGGCATCATCGCCTCCGGCGGCATGGTCGTGGCGCTGGTCTTCAACCTCACTTTGCTGCCGGCCCTGCTGACAATCTTCGCCTCGCGAAAAATCTCTGGCCAGCGAGCACCTGCCCCGCCGTCTCGCCGCATGGTGATCGGCGGCATCGATCTGAAGCGTTTGATCCCGAGCCCGGCGACCCTCGACGGGCTGATTGGACGCCACGCCAAGCGCATCTGCATCGCCGCTCTCGTCCTCGGACTGGCCGGCGTGCCGCTGTCGGCGCTGATGCGCTTCGACCACAACCCGCTCAATCTCAAGGACCTCAGTACCGAATCGGTGCAAACCGTGCTGGAGTTGTTAAACGAGCGTAACACCGCGCCGTTCACTGCCTCGGTCCTGGCGCCGAACCGTGAAGCCGCCCGGCGTATCGCTGGCCGGCTGGAGATGCTGCCGCTGGTTGACAAGGCGGTGACGATCGGGAATTTCGTTCCCACCAAACAGACGGTCAAGCTTGAGATCATCGAGGAAATGGCGCTTTTCATGACCTCGTCCCTGGAGAACACGCTAACCAAGCCGGCGCCCGGCGCGCCGGCGCGGCAAGCCGCCTTCTTCAAGCTCCGGGGGGAACTAAAAGCGCTCATCGTTGCCGACAAGGGTGGCGCGTTGACCCCGCGCATCCGCCGTCTGGTCGGTGCGCTCGACCAATTCGAAAAAAAAACCGCGGGAGCTGAGCCGGCAATGAAAGCGCTGGAGACGGCGTTGGTCGGCAGTTTCTCCGGACGCATGGCGGCGCTGCGTGTAGCGCTCGGCGCGCGCAAGGTCGGGATCAAGGATCTGCCGGCGAACCTGCGTGCCCGGCTGGTTGCGGCCGACGGGCGGGTCCGTATCGAGGTGTTCCCCAAAAGGGATCTCACCGACAACCGAAACCTGCGCGAATTCGTCGAGCAGGTGCGCACGATCGCACCGAACGTCACCGATTCGCCGGTCGGCATCCTAGAGGGTGGACGGGTCGTCGTCGCCGCCTTCTACCAGGCGACCGGAACCGCATTGTTGGCCATCGTGATCCTGCTGGGGGTGCTCTTGCGCCGGTTCTGGGATGTTGTGTTGGTGTTGGCGCCGTTGGTGCTTGCGGGCATCCTGACGGTTGCCTTCGCCACCCTCATCGGGCTCGATCTCAACCTCGCCAACATCATCGTGCTGCCCCTGCTACTCGGCCTCGGTGTCGCCAGCGGTATCCATCTGGTCAAGCGCGCGCGGGCCGAGCCGGGGCAGGGGGTCTTGTATACCAGCACCCCCAGGGCAGTCCTGTTCAGCGCCCTGACCACGGCCGGATCGTTCGGCAGCCTGGCCATCTCCAGCCATCGGGGAACCTCCAGCATGGGCATGCTGCTGACCATTGCCATTGCCATGACTTTGCTTTGCACCCTCGTCGTACTGCCGGCGATGATGGCTTGGCGCGAGGACAGGCGCGTGCCGCAAGCCCACCCTCTGGACGTGCCCGCCGGCGATGCCAAATAGCAAAGAGACGCCGGAGCCGCGACCCGGCGATGGTGCGAGCCATCGAGCGAAGTTATGAGAGCCGTAATGCTGGCGGCCGGGGTCGGGGACCGGCTCGGCGAAGACGCCAAAAAGCTGCCCAAGGTGCTGCTGGAATTCGCCGGCGAAAGCCTGCTGGCGCGCCATATTGCCATCCTGCGCCATGCCGGACTGAGCGAACTGGTTCTGTGCACCGGCTACCGGGCGGAGGAAATCGTGGCCGCGATCACAGCTTGCGGGGCGCAGGATTTCGTCCGTACGCTCTACAATCCCGACTATCGCGAGGGCAGCATGGTCAGTCTGTGGTGTGTGCACGAAGCGCTGGCGGCCGGCGGTGATTTTCTGCTGATGGACGCTGACGTGCTCTACGATCACCGTCTGATCGCCCGTCTGGTCGAAACCCGCCACGCCAACTGCTTTCTGATGGACCGCGATATCGATCCCGGCGAGGAACCGGTCAAGCTCTGTATCAAAGACGGCCGGATCGTCGATTTCGAGAAGAAGATTGAACACGACTATGAGATTTTCGGCGAATCGGTCGGCTTCTTCCGATTCAGCCAAGCGATCGGCCACCGTCTCGGCACCGCTGCCGGGGCCTATGTCAGCGCCGGCGAGCGCGAGCACTGGTACGAGCGCGCGATCCGCGATCTGCTCCTGGAGAGTCCCGATGAATTCGGCTTCGAGGATGTAACTGGTCTGCCCTGGCTGGAGATCGATTTCCCGGAAGATGTTGCCCGGGCGAAACGCGAAATCCTGCCGCAGCTCAAATCGTTGCCGGCATGAGCAGCGCCCACGATAACCGCATCGCCATTGTCATCGCGCGCGGTCTCGCGCGCACGCCGGTCTCACCGAACGCGGTAACAACGGTTGTCCTGCTGCTCGGCCTGGGCGCCGGCGTTCTTTTCGCCACTGGCGAGCGCTGGCTCGTCCATCTGGCGCCGGTGCCGTTCATGCTGGCTATGCTCGGCGACCATATCGACGGCAACCTGGCGCGTCTGACCGGCCGTGGCAGCACCTTCGGGCACTATTTCGACCACGTAGCGATGGCATGCACCTATACCGCAATGTTCGTCGGTGTTGGCATCGGGCTTTCGTCAAGCTGGCTCGGCGTCTGGGCCATCCCCTTGGGCATCCTCGCCGGGATATCGGTCGCCGCGATTTTTTCTCTTCGCATTGGCGTTGAGATCAAGGCCGGCAAGGAATACGTGGAGCAACCTAACTTTCTGGGCTTCGAGCTAGAGGATACACTTTACATCGTCGGCCCGATAACCTGGCTCGGCTTTCTCGGCCCCTTTGTGATCGCCGCCGGGATCGGCACGCCGCTGTTCCTGCTCTACGTGCTGTGGCAATCACGACGACAGATCGCCGACGCGGAGAAGAAAGGCCAAAGCGGGTGAGTGTATTAGTCACCGGGGCTACCGGCTTCGTCGGCTCGGCGGTTGCCCGCAAGCTTGTTGGGCGCGGCGAGAAAGTGCGCGTGCTGGTCCGCAAATCGAGCGACCAGCGCAATCTTGAGGGCCTCGAAGTCGAGGCAATCGAGGGCGATCTTCGCGATCCGGCCTCGCTTGCCGGTGCGCTTCAAGGTTGCGCTTCGCTCTACCACGTCGCTGCCGACTACCGCTTATGGACCCGTAATCCCGACGAGCTCTACGAGAGCAATGTCGAGGGCTCCAGGAATATCGTCCTCGCCGGACTCGAGGCGGGCGTGCGCCGCATCGTTTACACCTCATCCGTGGCCGTTCTCGGCATCAACAAGGACACCAGCCCGGCGGACGAAGAAACTCCCGTCGCGCTTCACGACATGATCGGCCACTACAAGCGCTCCAAGTATCTCGCCGAGGAAGCTGTGCGGGCGTTGATTGCCGAGCGAGGCGCGCCGGTCGTCATCGTTAACCCTTCGACCCCGATCGGCCCGCGCGACGTTAAGCCGACGCCAACCGGTCGCCTGGTGCTCGAAGCCGCCGGCGGCAAGATGCCAGCTTACGTCGATACCGGGCTTAATGTTGCCCATGTCGACGATGTTGCCGAAGGCCACTTGCTGGCCTTCGAGAAGGGCGTGGTGGGCGAGCGCTACGTGCTCGGCGGCGACGATATGACGCTGAAAGAGATGTTAAACGAGGTCGCCCGCCTCGCCGGCCGTCGGCCGCCCAGAGTGCGCTTGCCCCACACTCTCGTCATGCCCATAGCCGCCGTCGCGCAAATCTGGGCACGGCTCTTTGGCGGCGAGCCGATGGCCACCATCGACGGTATCCGCATGGCCCGCAAGAAGATGTACTTCACGAGCCAGAAGGCCAAGCGTACCCTCGGCTACCGCCCCCGGCCCGGCATCGAGGCGCTGGCCGATGCGGTGGCGTGGTTTCGCGAGCAGGGGTATCTGGGTTAGAATTCATATCAGCAGCGCCAATTGTCGAGGATGTGCTCTTGTAGATCGGAGCTGTGAGCTTTACACGCGACGGGCAGACCAAATATTACGGTACGAAATTACAACCCTGAAAAGTCCAAGCGCACCGCGCGGTCGGCGGTGGCGGATATCGATACGGACAAAGGCACAGACGGGAAATGGCGGACGGGGGGAGTGCAACGGTCTTCGAATGCTCGGGCGGACCTTACGACCAACGGCTCGCGCGGGTTCTAGTTCGCCCGCTGGCCGTCACGGCCGTCCGCCCCAACCATCTGAGCATTTTCAGCCTCGGCCTCGGCATCGCCGCTGCGCTCCTCTTCGCTAGCGGCGATGGCGCGCTGATCCATTGGGCGGCGGGGTTGAGCGTGCTGGCTGTCTTCAGCGACCATCTCGACGGCGAGCTTGCCCGGATGACCGGGCGGACCAGCGCCCTGGGCCACACGCTCGACTATATTATCGGCGCGGCCAACTACACTGTGCTGTTCATCGGCATCGGCTGGGGACTCGGA
>JAPULJ010000218.1 GCA_027295145.1 Alphaproteobacteria bacterium
TTACCGATGTCCGTTTTTCCGCTGATTATGTCCGTTATTGGGGGTATAGCGGACATATAATCCAAGGCGGTAAATGTCCGTTATTGACCCATAACAGTCATTGTCAGGCTGACTGGTGGGGATGGTGCAACTTCGATAACGTTAGCCATTGTTAGGAGGATAATCGTGAGCGATGTCACCCAATGGCTCGGACAACTTGGCCTCGGCCAATACGCGAAATTGTTCGCGGAGAACGACATCGACTTTGAAGCTCTACCTCGCCTGACCGACGACAATTTCAAAGAGCTTGGGCTAACGATCGGCCATCGTACGAAGCTCAAAGCCGCGATAGAAGGCCTATCCCCAGAAAAATCATCGATCCAATCAGCACCCGCTGTCACACACCAGTCGGAACTCCAGCCCGCAGACGCTGAGCGCCGTCAACTCACGGTGATGTTCTGCGATCTCGCAGGTTCGACGGCTCTATCGACACGGCTCGACCCCGAGGACTACCGGGACGTCATCCGCACCTATCAGGACGCTTGTGCCGGATTGATCGCTCGCTACGACGGCTACGTTGCAAAGTTTATGGGCGATGGCGTGTTAGCCTATTTTGGCTGGCCACGTGGCCACGAAGATGATGCGGGACGTGCGATAAGTGCCGGACTAGGTGTCGTCGAGGCTGTTGGCGATATTGCCGTCCCTAATGAGGAAACTGAACCTTTGGCGGTCCGTATCGGCATTGCCACCGGCCCAGTGGTGGTTGGTGACATCGTTGGCGAAGGCGCTGCACGGGAAGCAGCGGTGACGGGTGAGACCCCGAATTTAGCTGCACGACTGCAGGAAATCGCAGAGCCGAACAGCGTTGTCATTGCTACGACGACCCATGCCTTAGCGGGTGGTCTGTTTGAATTTGAAACTTTAGGTGGCAAGTCCCTGAAGGGCATCGAAGGATCGACTGAGGTCTGGCGGGTTGTCGCAGAGCGCCAAGTTGAAAGCCGATTTTCGGCGGCGCATACAGCTGAGCTAACCCCGTTGATCGGCCGCGAAGAGGAGATAGCACTTTTGTCTCGCCGGTGGGAGCGAGCCAAAGGCGGAAATGGGCAGGTTGTTTTGCTGTCGGGCGAACCCGGCATCGGCAAATCGCGTTTAACCCGGGCATTGCAGGATTGGCTCGGCGAGGAAGCCCATACAAGACTTCTCTTCCAGTGCTCACCCCACCACATCAGCTCGGCCTTATACCCAACCATCAACCAGCTTGAGATTACTGCCCAGTTCGACACCAGCGACGACACCAATGCACGGTTGGACAAGCTCGAAGCCCTCCTGCAGAAGTCGGGAAATCCGACCGACGAGGCGATGCCGCTCATCGCTGCGTTGCTGTCGATACCGGCAGACGACCGCTATCCGCTGCCAGAACTGACACCACAGCAGCAGAAATCTCGCACGCTGAATGCTTTGGTTGAACAATTGGTCGGATTGGCGGGGCAGCAACCTTTGCTGTTTGTCTTTGAGGATGCGCACTGGATCGACCCAACCTCTCTGGAACTGCTGGAACAGATAATCGAACGGATCATCGACCTACGGGTATTGATGGTCGTTACCTACCGGCCCGAGTTCACGGCTCCTTGGGTTGGTCTGCCCCATGTCACCTTGCAAGCGCTCAACCGTCTGACGGTTCAAGACTGCACCCGTATGACCGAGCGGCTAGTTGGCGAAAGACATCTGTCATCTGAGATATTGAACCAGATCGCCGAACGGACCGATGGCGTGCCGTTGTTCATCGAAGAACTGACCCGATCAGTCGTTGAGTCGGGTGAGGCGGACGGCGGGGATATTGCAGATATTGTTATACCGGCGACCCTTCAGGACGCATTGGAAGCTCGTTTCGATCGGTCGCCAGCGGTGCGCGAAGTGGCACAGGTCGGCTCGGCCATTGGTCGAGAGTTTCCTTACGATCTACTGAGCGCAGTTGCGTCACTATCACTTCCCGAGCTTGATATTGCGCTGAATGATTTGACCGGGTCGGGGTTGATTTTTGCTCGTGGAGCGCCGCCGGACACGAGCTACACCTTCAAGCATGCGCTGATACAGGACACGGCCTATGACTCGATGGTGCGCAGTAAGCGAAAGGATACGCACCAACGCGTCGCGGAAGGCCTTCTTTTGCTTCAACCCGAGATAGCCGAGACGGAACCGGAAACCTTGGCACACCACTTCACCGAAGCCGGACTGCTCGAAGAAGCTGTTGACTGGTGGACGAAAGCCGGCAAAGCAGCCTCCACGAGGTCTGCTAATCCAGAGGCCGCGGCTCTGCTGGTGCGTGGCCTGGCAGTAGTAGAGGAACTGCCGGCTTCCGAGGCGCGAGACCGGCGCGAACTTGCGCTGCAAACCACTCTATTCGGACCGCTGATCAGCGTGAAAGGACAGTACACGTCCGAACTGGAGGCGGCGATAAATCGCGCCCTCGCACTTTGCGACAACGTCAACGCGCCCGAGGAAATGTTTCGCGGATTATTCGCAAAGTCGGTGGCCCAAGGAATGCGTGGACAACATCAACTCTCGAATGAAACGGCAAACGAGCTGGTGCAAAAAGCGGAACGCGCATCTGACGAAGCGGCGTTTCTTGTAGGTCAACGCATGGTTGCTATGTCTCTTTTTCTCTTGGGCAGGGTTCTCGAGGCGCAGGATCATATCGACATTGTGACATCGACGTTTGACCGCGAGCGACACGGCCATGTGATGGTCACCTACGGTCAGGATCCAGCGGCGATCTCCGAGGCATATAACGCTTTATTCCAATGGGTATTAGGCTGGCCCGACAAATCCCGCGCGGCGAGCGAACGCGCAATAACCCAGGCCTTGGAACTCGACCACGTCGGTACGCTTGGACCGGTACTGTCTTGGGGAGGGCAAATCGCGCAGGTAATAAGACGTGATGCCGAAGGATTACGGCGGA
>JAPULJ010000219.1 GCA_027295145.1 Alphaproteobacteria bacterium
CCGGCTGCTGGTTTCGTGGATCTCGCGGTTGATGATCGCCATGACCGTGGCCGGATCGTCGCTGCGCTTGCCGAGGCAGCGAAACAGGCTCGCGGTCTTGGCCATGAGCAGGGCCGCGTTGATGCCCTTGCCCGAGACGTCGCCGAGGGCGAAGGCGATCCGCCCGTCGGGCAGTGTGAAATAATCGAAAAAGTCGCCGGAGACCTGACGGATCGGCCGGTTCAGCCCGTGCACCGGGAGCCCGTCCTGCGCCGCGCCCGGCAGCAGCCTACGCTGGATCTCGGCGGCCAGGTCCAGTTCCCGCTGGGTGACCTCCTGGCGTACCAGCTCCTCGGCCATGCGCGCGTTGGCGATGGCGAGCGCGGTGGCGTTCGCCATCGCCTGAAGCAGGTAGGAGTCCCGCGGCTCGAAAGTGCCGAGCGGCCGCTTGTTGATGACCTGAATCGCACCGAACGGCTGCCCGTCGGCGGCCATCGGTGCGCACAGCGCGGCGCGGACCATGATCCGGTTCTTTTCGTCGATGGCGCCCAAGAGCTCGGGATCGCTGCGGTTCTCGCGCATCGATTCGATCGCGTTGCGGCGCAGACAGCGCCCGAGGATGCCCTGTCCCGGCGCGATGCGGGTCCCGCGCAGGTCCAGTGGCCCGACAGTGGCATGACAGACCAGCTCGCCGGTCGCTTCGTCGAGCAGGAACAGCGCGCCCGCCTCGGCATTGAGCCCCTGGCGGATGCCGGCGAGCGCCGTGTCCAGCGTTTCCATGAGGTCCCGTGAGACGGCGAAGAATTGGCTGAACGCCGCGAGAAATCGGATGTCGTCCGAGAATTCGAGGTCCGGGGCTTCGCTCGGTTCGTTCGCAGTCGGCGCGGTCATGCGGGCGTTGGGTTCGGCTTGTCGGGAACGGCTCGGATCAGAGTACGGGGAAATGCTTAACCACATCTTGGCCCCGACGGGATTTTTGCGGGAAATCTCGGCCGTTGGCGGCGTGGCGGGAAACGCTGCCGCGGGTGTAGCAAAATTGCGCCAGGCCGCAAGGAATTATTCGGTGAAGATGACTTTACAATTGATTCGTTAACCAAGTTCTTTTATTTGTTAACTTTATTAATTAGCAATAAAGGCGAAAATTAACGAAACAATTAACCAAAAAGTTTTTTATTTTGCGGAAACATCGCAAACTCATATATATGTGTATCGAAATCCGCCCGACTCGCCTTGATCCTGAAGGATAAAATGAACAAACTTCAGGTAATAATAAATTAATCTTGGGGTCGCATAACGGTCTGATCACGGGGATGGTTTGATGACCGGACCACACGCGATTCGCGCGCTGCTCGTCGACGACGAGGCGGGCCTAATCGACGATTACCGACGCATCCTGTGTCCGTCCGAGGAGACCGGGGACAACCGGCTATTCAGCAAGCTGGAAAGCGATCTCTTCGGCTCGGCCGTGCGCCACAAGCGGTTCCCGGAAATCGACCTCATCGCGTGTCAACAGGGCCGCGAGGCCGTGGATGCGGTGCATGCGGCGCTCGAGGAGGACCGGCCGTTCACGCTTGCCTTCATCGACCTGTACCTCGCGCCCGGCTTGGACGGCCTCCAGACGGCCGAGCAAATCCGCGCCCTGGATCCGGACATTCACATCGTGCTGGTCTCCGCACAGGCGAACATTCACCCGGTCGAGATGAGCGAGCGGGTACCGCCGACCGACCAATTGTACTTCGTCAAGAAGCCGTTCCATACGGCTGAGATACAACAATTAGTGCTCGCGCTGTCCGCCAGGTGGCGGGGCGAGCGCTGGTATATCGGCAGTGCCCGGTCCGGCGCCGGGCCGGCCAGGCTTGGCCGCGGCGGACTGTCGGACGTGTTGGAGCGCCTTCCGGCCGGCGCTATCGTCTTCGATCGGCGCGATCGCTTGGCCTCGGTCAATGAGAAGATGGGCGGCCTGTTTCCAGAGCTCGCCGACCTTCTCGTCGTCGGTACTCCTTACGAACAGATCCAGCGCGGAATGGCCGAACGGCTGTTGCCGGAGAACACGTTGGTGCGGGTCGATACTTGGGTCAGCGACCGGCTGGAGTGGCATGCCCGCTCCGGCGGGGCGCTGGAGCAGAGACTGCGCGGCTCGCGCTGGGCCTTGCTGGTCGAGGGCACCTCGGCTTCGGGCGAGTCCTTCTGTCTGTATTATGACATCAGCGATTTGAAACGCCGCGAGGCCAGCCGCGCGACCGCCGCGCACATGACCCAGATGGCGCAATCCTTTGCGGCCCTCTGCGAGCGACTCGATGGCTTTGCGGGGGCGGCCGGGCCGTTTCCCGAGGCGGCTGCGGGGAGTAGGCGCCTGGGCTCGGAGGTGGCGGTTCTGCCCGGTGCGATTGGCACGGCGCCCTGGCTCGACCACGTCAAGTCCCTGTCCGACCGGCTCCAGGCCATCGCGCAGCGCCAGAAGCTGGCGCCCGAGTCGTTCGGCCTCAATCGCGCGGTCGGCGGGGTCGCCCGCAAAATGCGTGCGGAGTTGCCAGCAGGCGTGCAGATCGAGGTCATCGCCGGTGCGGGCTTGTGGCCGGTGCTGCTCGACGGCGAAAAATTCGAGATCGCGCTCGCCGAGCTGGTCCGAAACGCCTGCGAAGCGATGGATGTTGGCGGCCGTTTGACCTTGGAGACCTCCAATGTCCGCTTGACGCGGGATTTCGTTGCGACCCGCGCGGGTCTGGCCGCCGGCGAGTACGTGCGCCTATCGGTGCAGGATTCGGGCCCTGGAATGTCGCCGGAGTTGGTCGAGCGCGCGCTCAATCCGTTCTTCACTTCCAAGGACAAGAGCGCGCACATGGGGCTGGGCTTGAGCGTGGTTTACGGCTTCATCAGCCAGTCCGGCGGATATCTCGAAATCGAGGGCGGCGAGGGCCGTGGGGCCACGATCGATATTTACTTGCCGCGCGGCGAGGAGCTCTCTGCCGAGCCCGTCGAAGACGAGACCCTGGAGGGTCTATCGGTCAAGGGCGAGGCGTCCTCGGCCGACAAACGACGGGCATAGCCGAATCTCGTTAAACAGGTTTATACTAACCCTCGTTGATATTGACCCATTTCACCGCAAG
>JAPULJ010000022.1 GCA_027295145.1 Alphaproteobacteria bacterium
AAACCGCTATGGGCCGAGGCTCAGGCGGCGATGGTGGAACGACTCGGCGACAAGGACTGGCGCAAGCTGATCGAGGCCCTGCACACTACCGTTGCCGCGGTTCGCTAAGGCGTTTTTTAATTAAATACATGCATATCAACCTAACTGGGTAGGGAACGATACGATGCAACAGACGATGACGGCCCGGCACTGGTCGATAGTCTTGCTGACCGGCGCGCTGTTCGGTAGCTCATTCCTGTTCATCCATGTCGCCGTCGCCGAGATCCCGCCACTGACGATGGCCGCCGGCCGGGCCGCCCTGGCCATGCCGGTCGCCCTGGTATTTCTGTTGGCGAGCGGCCGACGATTGCCGCCTCTGGGAGCTGCGTGGATACCCCTCATCATGCTCGGCCTGCTGACCGCCGCCATCCCCTACGCTGCCATCGCCTGGGGCCAGCGCTACATCGCCAGCGGCCTCGCCGGCATCCTGTTCGGCACCATTCCGGTGTTCGCCGTTCTTGCGGGCTCAGTGCTACTGGCAGGTGAAGAGCGGCTGAGCCTAGCCCGGCTGACCGGCGCGCTGGTCGGACTGGCTGGGGTCGTGCTGGTCATCGGCCCCAAGGCGCTGGCCGGCATCGAAAGCCAGATGCTGGGCGCCGGTGTCACATTGGGTGCGGCTTTCAGCTACACGCTGGGCACGATTTACGCGCGCACCCGAAAGGAGCTTGATCCCGTGGTGATGACCGCTGGCCAACTTCTCGTCGGCGCGGTCGTTCTGACGCTGGCGGCTCTCGTCACCGACGCGCCCTGGCAGCTCGCCCCAAGCGCGGCGGCTATCGGTGCCGTCGCCGCGACCGCTGTGCTCGGCACCGCACTTCCTTCGTTACTGCTGTTCTGGCTGGTCCGCAACGCCGGCGCTTCCAATGCCTCGCTGGCGACCTTCTTCATTCCGGTGATGGCGGTAGCGCTGGGGGCGGTGATGCTGGGCGAAAGCCTGCCCTGGACCGCCTTCGCCGGCCTTGGCCTGATCCTGCTGGGCGCGGCGGGGGTCGGCGGCAAACTGAAGCGGGGCGTCAAAGTACCGGCGGCGAGCTCACCGACGAGAGGATAAAACGCACGAGGGATCGATCCGCCCAATACCGACTGCAATCTATCTATCTCATTAGGTGTAAATACACTTTATTACGACCAGGACCACACGCTAACCCTCGAACAGGAGAAGACAATGACCAAGCCTCTCATTCTGGTTACCGGAGCCACCGGCAAGACCGGCGCCCCCGTCGTCGAGCAGATGCTGGATCGCGGCTACAATGTACGCGCTTTGGTGCACCGGCTGGACGAGCGCTCGGCGCGTCTGGCCGGGCTCGGGGCCGAAATCGAACCCGGAGATATCCTCGACTTACAAACCGTCCGCGCCGTCATGCAGGGCGTCGGCCGGGTCTACTTCTGTTTCACGCCGCACAGCGAGCATCTGCTCAAGGCCACCGCCAATATCGCCATCGCGGGCCGGGACGAGGGCATCGAAGCGCTAGTCAACATGTCGCAGATTTCGGCGCGAGAGCAGGCCGACAGTCCGCTGGCCTTCCAGCACTGGCAAGCCGAACAAATCCTCGACTGGGCCGGTATTGGCGCATCGCACATCCGGCCCACCTTCTTCGCCGAGGACCTCTATCTGTTTACCGGGAAAAGCATTCCCGAGGAGGGCAAGATTTATCTACCCTTCGGCACAGGCAAACACGCGCCGGTCGCGGCGGCCGATATCGCTGCCGTGGTCTGCGGCATTCTGGACGACCCCGAACCGCATGTCGGCCAGCGTTATGTCGTCACCGGGCCCAAGGACATGAACGTCACCGAAATGGCCGACGTGCTATCGGACGAACTCGCAAGCCCCGTCACATACGTCGATCTGCCGGTCGAGCAATGGCGCACGGCGCTCGTCGAGCGGGCCGGCATGCCCGAATTCCTGGCCACCCACCTCGCCGCCGTCGCCCTCGACCACCAGGACGGCGTCTTCAGCGCGCAAACCGACATCGTCGAGCGGATCGGCGGCCGCGCGCCGCAATCCCTCGCCGAGTTTATTCGCACACATATATCCGAATTTTCCCGAGGGCGGGCCTCCGCTCGGGCGGCGTGACCCGTAGACCACGCATTCTGACGATCGCGAAACCAGGGGGCAGGATTGACCGACAACGTTTCTCCAGCCGCCAAGCAAAATGGGAGACATGACAATGCTGAACCTGAACAAGTCCACGTCCGTTGAGAAACCGGAAGCGGCCATTCTTGGAGCCGCGATAGAGGAACGACTCATCGAGAATAGTACGCTCCAAAATGATATATCCAAGGTAACGGCCCGAGAGTGGTTCGCGCTCGGAAACAGAGTCCCGTACGATCGCCGCGCAAAAAAAATCCTGCGTCCGGGCGACACATTGGACTCGCCGGATGTCGTCCACGTGTTTCGGCGGATCGCGAAAGACGCGACGCCGGATAAAGACGCGGTTTGGACATCCTTCCTGCCCGGCTGGCCTGATGGCTCGTTTGGATGGGCGAAAGTCGACCAACACTTGTCCGGCAAAACAGTCGGGCCAAAGCTTTTCGTCGATTATGTTGGCCACGGCGATTCCGATAAACCGGGCGACTATCCGTACGGCACGATGGAGCGTGCGGATCTGGTCGAAGCGCAATGGGAAGCCGAAGGGATTAGATCGACCTTCATCGTCAGCTTTGATTACTCCTCCATTGTTGCGCTCGAACTCCTCAGCCGCCAACAAGACCGGCGCGACAGAGGGGCCGACCCGACTACCAGAATTGAAGGCGTTTTGCTGATCAACGGTGGCCTGTTCGTTGACGCACACACCCACCCCTGGTTCACTACGCCGGTGCTCAAGTCGCCGATCGGCGGGCTGGTGACATCGTTGGCGCAGCGTTCGAAGTTCGCATTTGGTGAGCTTATGAAACCGCTGTGGTCGAAGGACTACGATGTGACGTCCGAGGAGATCAACGAGCTTTATGACGCCATCGGCCGACGCAACGGCGTTGTCGCTTTGAGCAAATCCGCAGGCTTTGTCGATCAGCACAAGCGCAATTCGGAACGCTGGAACCTGGGCCGCATATTTCACGCGTCCGGGGACGCCGTGTCGTTCCACATCGTGGGCAGCGAAGACGATCCGTTCGAGGGGCGGCAGGCTGTGGCCGCGCGGGAACGTTTGGGCGACTACGGTCTCGACGTCCGAATTCTGCCCGGCGGGCACCTCACGACCTCGGAGCACCCAGATCTTCTTGCGCAAATAATTCACGAAGTGGGACCCCAGCGGTGACCACTTGTGCGCTGGTGAGTGTTCGTCAGCATTCCCAGAAAATTCAACCCCAAATGTGAAGGACAAGACCATGACTGCAAACGCTCAAGCCCCGACCCGCAACGTCGTCGGCATCAAGACGATCCTGTGGGCGCTTATCGTTGCTGGATTCGCGCTGGCGTTGGTTCTCGGCCGGATCGGCTTTTTCGCTCCGGTGCCGGGAGATACGATCGTCTCAAAATTGATCGCCGCCGTCGGGCCGTTCGCCCTCACGGTGACGGTGCCGCCGATCCTCTTTCTGCTGGCATATCGTGCAATCCCGGCCTTCCACGAATTTGTGCTGGCGGCGGACTTGCGCTTCGTGACGATGACACAGGCTTGGCGCATCGTCGGCTTCTATTTCCTCGCCCTGCTCGGCATCGGCCAGCTGCCGGGGTCCTTCGCCTGGGGCGCTGGGCTCGGTGACGTGCTGATCGGTTTGGCCGCCCCGTTCGTCGCTATCGCCCTGATACGCCGGCCGGATTTCGTGCGCACCACGCGCTTCGCCGTATTCCATTGGCTCGGATTGTTCGATTTTGTCGCCGCTCTTACGGCGGGAGCGATTTCCTCGGGCGCCTTCCCGGAAATCGCAGGGCCGCTCAGCGTGGCCCCGCTCGCCGAGCTACCGCTTTACCTGGTTCCCGGCTTCTTCGTGCCGATCTTCGTGATGCTGCACTTCACGGCACTGATACAGGCCTATCACGCCCGGCGTCGAATCTCCTAACCAACGGGTAGAGAAAAATGAGCTAATTCAGAAGTCGGTGAGTTAGCTTCACCGGTTCGTTGAAATGTGCTGTGCACTAAGTGCTAACTTTTTCAATTAGTTAACGACTATAAGGCCGCGTAAATTCGTGGGGGTCTGTATTTAAGGGACCACCAAGGGACCACCGTGCATCGTTTCGGGGGCTTGTTGGTGGCGAAGCTGGCGGCGCAGGTAACTGAACTTTCACTATAGCGGAAGACTCTCGCCCGTAACCCGGTAATGCAGCCGAGCAATCTTGGTGATTTGGTAGCCCGATGTATCAAAAAAAAAACCAGTATATAGCACGTGCCGACGCAGATGTTCGATGGTCGCGAAATCATCGGTCACCAGGGTGCTACGAACGTGCTCTCGCGGCCGGCGGCACCTCGGTGTGGAAGGGAATAATACACCAATTTATCTGCCTCCATCTGTCAATAGTACCAGTAAACCCGCGGCCCCGGCTCACGTAGAATTGCGGCTCGCGATGCCAATCGCCATTGCGATTGGCGGCTAAAGCGTTTCCTCCCTAGACTTGGGCCGCGCGAAACCAGCGCGGCCCCTTCTTTTGCCCGATGCTGAATTAAGGCCCGTTAATGGGCCGCTCACTCACCGTCCCGTTAAGTTGGTTCTTATAAAGAACAGTTAAACAGTTACGGACGCCAAAAGTCTAGGGTTTCTGCGGGTTTAAAAGCTTTTCGTGCGGGTGATAACACGACGATTTGCGGGTGATAACACGATAGTCCGTGCGGGTGATAACACGTCGGTATCCACAGGCCTGGCGGCGGAGCACCCCCCCCAGAGGCCGGCGGGCCTAGCCTTGGCCGCATCATGGAATTACGTCTCGCGCGGGTCACTAATCAGCTTCAGCGCCCACCAACACACTTTGCTGAATCCCGTTCCCTTACAAACGCAGACGTATACCTTGCCGAAGGGCGGCACGGATATGGGTTTGAGTCCGCATCGGGCGTCCCAGCGCGCGGCGTTTACTGCGGTAGTGAACAGCACGAACGCAACAGCTAGAAGCAGTGTTTTCATAATTAGCCTCCCACGCCACCGTACTCGAACCGATTGGATTGACACACCTAGGATTTGGCTTTCTGAACCCGCCAGCGCAGGGCTAGTAATTACGGCTCATTACGCCTCGTACGCGCGCGCGACCTCTGGCCCCAGACACGCCTAACCAGACAGCCTGGGTGCCGTCCGTGATCGCTTGCGAACCTGGCGCATCAAGTCTGGCTCATAGCCGCGAGCATCAGGCCCAAGAAATGTTCGCCGCACCGCTGACAAGCAATCATCGCCGTGCTCGCCGGCGTACATTTCGAGGCTGTACTCGGGCACCACCGTCCCTGCTTTCTCTCCTTTTCTTGCTCTTTCAGCCCGCCCCTGCCACATGCGCCCACTCTGGCTTCTTTAGCCCCGTGAACGTCACCCGTGAAATGTGCTTGTTGAGCAGGCTGATAACCTCGCGCATCGTCTCGACCGGTGTATCGTCCTCGAAATCGAGTCCCAGGAACCCATTGTCCTCCTGAAACGGGAGGCCGGGACCTTCCCATGTTTCAACAACAATGTATGACTTCCCGTTGCCGTATCCGGAGCCTTTGAAGTAGGGCAACATATCCCAAGTTTCGTTCATCTACCTTCCTCTACATTAGACCGTCGCCAATTTAGGCAATGCCGCGAGAAACGTGGGCGGAGGTATAATCAATTGGCCCCCAAAACTTTTTGTTTTCCAGAATCACCGACCGGCCCTCTCCGGCGCCAAGCATCATGTACTGCGCGGCTTCGCAAACATGGCTGAACCGATTTTTATCCGGCTTGTCGTGGTAACGCTCGTCCCCGGCGACTTGGACTCTCCGATAGCTGTACCCGCCGCCCATGCCTTTTCTGAGGATTTTGC
>JAPULJ010000220.1 GCA_027295145.1 Alphaproteobacteria bacterium
CGCCGGTTTCCTCGACTCCTTTGCCGCGCCATTCGATCGTCCGGCCGGTGCGCGCGAAGGCGAGCTCGACGAATTCGCGTACGGTATGGCTCTCGCCGGTGGCCAGCACGTAGTCGTCGGGCTCGTCCTGCTGAAGAATGCGCCACATTCCCTCGACATAGTCCCGTGCATGGCCCCAATCGCGCTCGGCGTCGATGTTGCCCAGATAGAGCCTCTCCTGCATCCCCAGCTCGATGGCGGCGACGGCGCGGGTGATCTTGCGGGTGACGAAGGTCTCGCCCCGGGTCGGCCCCTCGTGGTTGAAGAGGATCCCGTTCGAGGCGTGCAGGCCGTACGCCTCGCGGTAGTTGACTACCGTCCAGTAGGCATAAAGCTTGGCCGCCGCATAGGGGCTGCGCGGGCGGAAGGGCGTATTCTCGTTCTGCGGCACTTCGGGGATGTTGCCATAGAGCTCGGAGGTCGAGGCCTGATAGAAGCGCACGCTCTCTTCGATGCCCAGGATGCGCATCGCCTCGAGCAGCCGCAATGGACCAAGCGCGTCAGCGTTGGCGGTGTATTCGGGGGTCTCGAAGCTGACCTGGACATGACTCTGGGCGGCGAGGTTGTAGATTTCGGCTGGCGCCGTTTCCTGCACCAGCCGGATCAGGTTGGTGGCATCGGTCATATCGCCGTAATGCATCAGGAAGCGCACGTTGGACTCGTGCGGGTCGCGGTAGAGGTGATCGATCCGGCCAGTATTGAATGAGGACGAGCGTCGCTTCACCCCGTGCACAACATAACCTTTGTCGAGCAGAAGTTGGGCGAGGTAGGCCCCGTCCTGGCCGGTAACCCCGGTGATCAACGCGGATTTTTCTGACATCGATTTATTCCGCCATTATTGATAGAAACAGTTCGGCTTGGCGCGGTCGCCCCAAACTGGGTTTCGCCTAGGAACAGCGTCCAGGAACGGCGGTAGTTAGCACAAACTGCAATGCTTTGGGTTGGCAATGAGGTTTCAATCCGTGACGCATGAAGCAAAGATGTTTAAATAGTATTTCGAATCACCGGCCACTTCCAAATTGGCATGAGCGAATCCAATCAGAGTTGGAACTTCGAGGAGCTTTCTCCTGAAGCGCGGCGTACAGCGGAACGGGCGGCAGTATCCGCCGGGATGCCCCTCGATACCTGGCTTAATCAACTCATCAAATATGTCAGCGCCATGGAGTTGAAGGGCGAAGCGCCGGCTGGCAACAACAGCCTCGACAGTTCCATAGAGGCGCTGGCGACGGCGCAGTACGCGGCCGAAAGCCCCCGCGCGCCGTCTGATGCTCCCCCATCCATTGATCTTAAGCCCGAGGATCATCAACCAGACGATCTGCCTTCGAACGAAAAAATGCAGACTGGGGACGACAACGCCTTCGGACGCGACTTGGCGCACAAGGCCGGCGGGCCACTCAAGACAAACACGCCGACGAAAAGCGATCCGCCGCTTGGTCGATGGGACAGCAAAAGCAAAGCCGCGGGCGCCGATTCGCCGCCACCGACTGCTCTGCCGCCGAAACTCCTGTGCCCCAGCCGCTTCGAAGAGGAACCGCCTCACGAGCGCGACATCGAAAGCGCAATCGGCAGCTGGCGCCGGGCCGGCTCACTGCTGCCCGTCATCGTTCGCCCCGATGGGCGCCAAAAGGGGCGCTACGAGATCATCACCGGCACCGAGCGCTGGCACGCGGCAAAGCGCCTCAGGATGAAGCTGGTGCCAGTCGCGGTGACGAGCGTTTCGGACGACGAACTGCTCCGCGCGACGCTTATCGAGCGGCTGCGCCGGCGCAGCCTATCGCCGATCGAGGAAGCCCGTACCTACAAACGCATCCGCAAGAAGACCGGGCAAAGTGTCGGCAATCTGGCCACCGATATTGGCTGCGCGCCGTCACTCATCACCGATGCGCTGCAACTACTCAAACTACCCGATCCGGTGCAGGCAATGCTCGAGGACGGTAAATTGTCAGTGCTACACGCCCGCGCGCTTCTACAGGCAGACGACGCCGAAGCGCTCGCCCACGAGGTCGTCGCCCGGAAGCTCGACATCTACCAGACCGAACAATTGGTCCGTAACCCGGTCACCTCGCCGGCCCAATCCCATTCGATTGAACCCGTCGGGGCCGAATCAATCGACAGCGAAAACAGTGATGGCGATAGCGCACCGATAGAGCCAGACAAAGGCGGCACCGCCCCGGACGCTTCGGACGCTAGCGACATCCGCATGATCGAAAAGAACCTCACGAACCTGCTCGGCGTCAAGGTATCGATCGACGGCGCCGACGCGGCCGGCGTTCTATCGCTCCACTACGGCAACAAGCAGAGACTGCGCGACCTTGTATCGCGGCTCAATCGCGAGCCGCACGGAAGTTGAAGCTCAATGATGAGTCACACGGCTAAAGCGGGTTGCCGCAACGGCTTTTCAAATCACCCCGGTTCGACTAGCCTGAGCGGATCGGCTCGTTAGGCGGCCCGGACCAGGCACCCGGGCTGCGCGGCAAACGAGTTTAGCAAGGCGAAATGCTCCGATGGAGACTTCAACCGAACCAACGATCGAACGGCTGCACCCCGACGCTCAGGCGGCGGCGGACGCGGCTGCCGAGGCGGCCGGACTGTCGGTCGAGGATTGGGTCAGCCGGACCATTCTTAACACTGTCAGTGGCGGCGTGCTCGCCGGATTAACGTTCAGGGCCGGTGGACCCGAGGCACCGCCGGCGGTCAGCCTGCCCAACCAACGCGCGGTCGAGAAGGCGGCCAACGCCGCCGGACTGCAGGTCGAGGAATGGCTGAGCCGGGCGGTGCTTGAGTCCCTGGCCACCGACGAGAGCCCGCCGACTGCGCAGACCAACAGGATCATCAAGCCGGGCGCCAGCCAGGGAACACAGAGACAGAGCACGCAAAGCACCCAGCCGTCATTCACCAGCACTCCGGGCGAAAATGCGCTGCCCCCGGCGCCGGGGGTAGAGACACCATCACTTGCGCGCAAAACGTTGGCGCCTGCGGGCAATGCGTTATCACCAGGGAATGCCGGGAGCATCGGTACCGGCATGAGCTACGCCGAGAGTTTCGAGGCAGCACGGCTCACCGAAATTCTCAATCGGGACCCCGCGACTGAGTCGATCAAATCTGAGTCCAAGGCCACTGTCGGCAGTTCAGTGCCTCTGATCGTCGTACCGGCGGGCAGCCCGCCGTCGCGGTTGCGCCCCGATATCGGCCGCTGGGCGACCGGCGCCGGGCTAATCGCGCTGCTCATCATAGCCGCCTGGGTGTGGGTAATGCCGGCCCTGAAACCGCTCAGCGGCAAGGCCGGGGCGCGGCCTGACCACACCGTCCAAGTGCCGCCACCGGCTCCGGCCAAGGCAGCGAAAGCTGCCGTCACCGGCACGAAAGCAGGCGGCCAGACAGCGGCAATCCCCAAGACCCCGACCCGCCCGGCGATCGATCCCAGCCTGCCGCCGCCGACCAAGACAGCAACGCTGCTGCCCAAACCGGCGGCCAAGAACTGGGTCTGGTACGAAGCCGCCGCCAAGCTCGGCAACACCAAGGCCCAGCTCGTTCTCGCCGATCTTTATCTGCGCGGCGAGGGGGTCGAGCAGAGCTACACGAAGGCCGGCGCGCTTTACCGCCAGGCAGCGGTCAACGGCAACGCACCGAAGGCGCAGTACGCGCTCGGCGTGTTGCTCGAACGCGGCGAGGGGGTCAACCAGGACGCGCTCGAAGCGCTATTGTGGTACAAGCGCGCCGCCCGCGCCGGGCACGCACTGGCCATGTTCCGGGCTGGCCTCGCCCATGCCAAGGGCGGCAAGGTGCCGCAGGACTACACCCTGGCGCGCGAATTTCTCGCGAATGCCGCCAAGGCGGGCATCGCCGACGCCAGCTACGAACTCGGGCTAATCCACGAAAATGGCCTCGGCGGCAAGAAGAACATCTCACTGGCCTTCGATGCCTACGCCGGAGCCGCCGCCACCGGCCACCGGAAATCGGTTGCCGCACTGGCTCGCCTGACGCCTCAACTCTCCGATACCGACATTATCCGCTCGAAGGTGTTGCCCACGCCGGCCGCCGAGTACCTCGGCTGGTACACCAAGGCCTCACGACTCGGCAAGACGCCGGCCCAGCTGGCGCTGGCGCGCATCTATCTGCGCGGCGACGGCGTGCCACAAAACTACGGCAAGGCGGCGGCATTGTTCCGTCGGGCCGCCGTCGGCGGGCGTAACTCCCAAGCCCAGCACGCGCTGGCGGTGATGCTCGAACGCGGCATCGGCGGCAAGAAGGATCTGCGCGAGGCACTGCGCTGGTACCGAAAAGCGGCTGAAAACGACTACGCCCCGGCGCTACTCAATCTTGGCTTCATCTACGTCAAGGGCGTCAGCGTGCCGCAGAACTTCAAGAAAGCACGCGATTATTTCGAGCGCGCGGCGGCCAGCAACCTGGCCGAGGCGCAGTACAATCTCGGCTTGCTCTATCAGCACGGGTTGGGGGTCAAAAAGAACGTCCCGATGGCCTTTAAATGGTTCAGCCTCGCCGTCGCCAACCAGAATGCCGCCGCCGGCAAGGCCCCGGACCAACTCATTCCAACCATGACCGCCGAAGAAATCACAAGGGCGAAACAATTGTTGACGGTGGGAAATTAGGCGGCAGAGGAGTTAGGGGTGCCGGACTTTGGAAAGTGTTCTGAGCACTTATTCGAAGCCCGGCCGCGCTGACGCTTCCACGACACCGAAGCATCGGGCAGGATCGGGCAGCGAGCGGAATAACCGAGCCGTAATCAGCGAAGAGCCGCCACATTCCGTGACGGCTCCTCTTTTCCCTAATCCCAACGCAAGCAGCCATCCGCGGTAATGACCCTGGCGTTTCAGTTGGCGCACTGGAGTGCGCCAGCTCTCTCCGGGCTTGAACCCGGCCAAAATCAAGTGGGAATTTCTCCTCCCACTTCAGCAAAATCCAATACCTCAATTGGGCTCCAAAATCAAGCCTCACATCCCGAGGCAGTGAGGTGCGGAAGGCGGAAATCAAGCAAAATGGCGCCCCCATTTAGGAAGCTTGCCGAAAGCGTAGGCCAATTGAACGGAACTATCGGTTACGCCTCCCACAAGCCGGTCCTGGCGGCGGCCAGGGGACTTTAATTTTCTATTGGTGCTATTTTATTTAGATAACGGCTCTGATCCATATATCGAAGGGGCTCTCGAAGGACGAGCCTTGTCTGCCCGCCTAAAACGCCGCCTCTTCCATCGCCATCAGTGTCTCCGCGCCCGCCGTCATCGTGGCGAACAGGCCGGCGGTTTCGGGCAGGACACGCTTGAAATAGAAGCGGGCGGTGTCGAGCTTGGCTTGGTAGAATTTATCCTCGCCGTTGGCGCCGTCGGCAAGTTTGGCCAGGGCCACCTTGGCCATGCGCGCCCACATATAGCCGATGGCGACGTAGCCGAAGGCGCGCAGGTATTCGCTTGCTGCACCAGCCGCATCGTTCTGGTCCTTCAGGCCCGCCTCGGCCAGCCACAAGGTGGTCTGCTGGAGCTTGGCGAAGGAGCGGAACAGAGGCGTGACAAACTCGGCCATCTCCTTATTACCCAAATTCTCCTCGATGAAGCCCTGCACGGGGTGGAAGAAACGGCGCAGGTAGCGCCCCATATGGGCCGGCAGCTTGCGGCCGATCAGATCGAGCGCCTGGATGCCATTGGTGCCTTCGTAGAGCTGGGTGATACGGGCATCGCGCACGAACTGCTCGATCCCGTGCTCGGAAATATAACCGTGCCCGCCATAGATCTGGACCGCGATGTTGGCCGCTTCGAAGCCATGGTCGGTGAGGAACGCCTTGATGATGGGGGTGATGATCTGGACGAAATCTTCGGATTCTGCGCGGGCTTCGGCCTCGGGGTCCTTGGCCATATGGTCGAGCTCAACCCCGGTCCAGTAAGCAAGCGCCCTCGCGCCTTCGGTGATCGATCTGGCGCGCAGCAGCATGCGCCGCACGTCGGGATGAACGATGATCGGATCAGCCGGCTTCTCGGGCGCCTCGTCGCCCTTCAGGCTGCGGCCCTGGAGGCGCTCCTTGGCGTAGATTGCGGC
>JAPULJ010000221.1 GCA_027295145.1 Alphaproteobacteria bacterium
ACGATCCTGGACGACTATTCCCGCTACATCATCGCCTGGAAACTGTGCACGACGATGCGGGCTGATGACGTAACGGAAACGCTGGGCCTGGCATTGAAAGCATCCGGCTGCGATCAAGCCGAAGTCGCCCACAAGCCCCGGCTGCTCAGCGACAATGGATCGTCGTACATCTCCGGCGACCTTGCGGACTGGCTGGAAGAGCGCGGCATGGACCACGTTCATGGCGCGCCGTATCATCCCCAGACCCAGGGCAAGATCGAACGCTGGCATCAGACGCTGAAGAACCGGATCTTGCTGGAAAACTATTACCTGCCGGGAGACCTTCAAGGCCATATCGACACCTTCGTCGAGCATTACAATAATCGCCGATACCATGAAAGCCTCGGCAATCTCACCCCCGCCGACGTCTACCTCGGGCGGGGCGCAGCCATCATCAAAAGGAGGAAAAAGATCAAGAAACTCACAATCCGAAACCGCCGCTTGAGCCATCAACAAAAAGCGGCTTAACATGAAACCAACGTGAGCCAGATCCTCAGTTACGAAATAGCCTCAGCAGGCCCATTTATTTTGACGACGGACATGAGCCGGCGAAGTGCACGCCGCTGCGCAGGCACACCCGGTTCGATACCACCGGTGACGGCGAGGCCGATACGGATGATCCATTCGAGGGCATCATCACCACGGTCGGTGGCCTGCCGATCAACGAGTATGTCGAGGTCAACCGTGGCGCCATGTTCTTCGATGAGGACGGCGTCCTGGAGCTCGACGGCGGCTTCGCGGCTATCGTCGGCGGTTCGATCCAGCTCGAACCCCTGGGCTGCGACATCGACGGTGACGGGGAGCCGGATCTCACGGACGGTTTCCCGTTCGATCCCGACTTCACATAGTCGCTGGACCAGCGGGTTTTCCCGCACTGTAGATTGGGAGAGGGAGCCTTGGGCTCCCTCTCTTTTTGTCCGTGATACGGCCTCGCCTCGGGGCTCTCCTCACTCTTCACCAGCACCTTCGGCCTGGGGCGGCGCGCCCTGGCGCCAGGTCAGAATCTCGTAAGGACGCGCGCCACCCCGTTTTCCGCCTGCCCCCGCCTCGGTTGCTATCGTGGGGCCTCATTGCATTATTATTGTCGGGTTTGGGGGTATATTTATGGGTGAACCGCATATCTTCCCTGAACCGCACTGATGTATCTCACTTGTCGGCGGAGACGGTGTCCGCGCGCACGGTCAGCAGGCTGTCGGGGCTGGGCTTCACCTCGGCTGCGCTCACGGCTATGGTTCGTGTGCTGGAAATACCGGTGACCTTCACTCACCAGCCTTTTGAGCAGATTGTAGTGGATAACCTTTCCCGAATGTCCGAGTTGGGTCCCCTTCGTGGACACGTATAGAACTATGTGCCGGACGCCGGAACCAGAATTCAAGCGCGTTCTCGAGGACGTTCGGGACATGCGCTTAGCTGCGTAGGTGTGCTCGAGCTGACCTAGGTTCCGACGTCCGCTTTGGAGCGGTAACCAGACCTAAAACGCGCGACCTCCAAATTTGAGACACCGATGTCTGCTTTCGAGCGGGTAGCGGACCTCGCTGCGTCGGTCGCCCAATGTCTGCAAATAGCCAGGAGCAGACATTAAGGTCCCGCCGTTAAGCTCGCTCAACCTCTGGGGTTGGTCGTGATATGTGGAAACAATTTGAGGTTAGTCGAGCAGCGTGCGCTGCGGGATTATGCCCCCTGCATCTTTCTCTTATTGTCCTCAGCCATTAATGCATCGAGGTACTGAAAGTAGAGTTGGACCCCCTTTTCGGGCGTGATTTTCTGCCTTGGTAGGGCGGCCAAGGCGCATGCAGCCAGAGCTGCAGCCGCATTTTGAAGATGCTGATGATCGGCCAAGTTCGTCTCCCTCGTTTGCTGACGCTGCGATGGTAGGCGCGCAGTGGGCGTGAGTCGACCCCGACGGCCGAAATGGCCTCGCGCTTCAACCTCTTCCCAGCGGTAGGAAGACGTATGGTACTTGGGCTGCCAAGACGCCGCCATTGGGCGGCCTAGTGCATTGCCCCACTTACTCACTTCGGGGCAGCCGCTAACATCTTCTCCACCAATCGTCCCGTAACGCACTATGCAACCTCATAGCATGCGCGGAAATATGGTATTTTGCGCTAAATGCCTCAGAGTCTGTCGGCTCACCAACTCTGGGCTGTGCCACTGACCAACTCGAATTTGGAGGAACTGGTGATAATGTTTGAGTCAGAAAAAATACTCTCGAAGTTTAAAGTCGAGGTCCAGGTGCACCTTGACGATGGCACCAATTTTCTAGGCATCTTGTCCGTAAGGCAAGACCAGCGAATCTCTGAGCTTATGAATGACGAGCGCAAGTTTCTCCCTATTCAGATGCCGGAGGGGAATGTCATTGTTTTTAGGAAGACGGCGATATTCAAGGTGATGCCACTGGACCAGCACATCGAACACGACCAAATTATAGATCCCTACGACATCCTGGGCATACCGCGAAACGTCAGCGACGAGGACTTGACCCGGGTCTATCACAAGGTGTGTACCGAGCACCATCCTGACAAGGTGCAGTCTGCGGGCTTGTCACCTCAATATTTGGATATGGCCACCTCACGTATGATACGGATCAATGACGCCTACGAGCGTATCGTATCGATGCGTAAGGCTGCAGCTGCGGATGGCCAAGAAAGCAATGAAGAGCCGGCCCCCTTCCACTGATAGGCGAATGCAAAAAGCCGTTGCGGTTTCCAGGCAGAGTTTTCAGGTGTGTCCACAACGTCTCTGTCACGAATGACCGCTTCGGGTCACAAGGAGACCTCAAGCGATCTCGTCCCCGGCGTCCGGTTCCGAGCGGTGAGCAGACATAAAACGCCCAAGCTCGAAGATTCAGGGCGGCCATGTCTGGTTACGAGCAGAAAGCGGACCTTGCGACGTCAGTCGCCTAATGTCTCCTCGTAGCCAAGTGGAGACTCTCGGACGCCGAGTCGCAAATTGTTGGGGCCTATTGGGCGTCAATTTCCTCGGCTTGTTCCAAGTCCGTGACCAAGTTCTGCGCCGAGCGACACCAGTATTGCGATTTGGATCGAAGGTCATGTGAGCCTGCGACAGCTCCGTACCTCGCAGACAAATGATTCCATCATCACCCCCCCCCGCGGCGTATCGCGCTGTTCGGTCAGCGAGAAACTCGGCTCGACGACGAGGCCCGCGAGCACAGCCTCATCCATCGCCTCTTGAATCGCGCCGACGGCCCGATTGATCATTTCCGCGATCTCCCCGTCGCTCAGGCGCTCATTGAGCCGTACAGACGTATTCTGTTGGGGAAAAGGTATCGTTTTCGAAGTCAATTGCTGCGCACCTCTGTTTGTACGGTTGATTCAAGGAATGGAACTTTGCCATTCCGCAACCGAGGTATCGGTCGCCATGGATGCCTCGGGTGCGTAATGTACCGCCCCCATGGCCTCGATCTTGCGGCGAACGGCGTTGCTATCATAGCCCTTGTCGCCGTGCAGAATCGATGTTGCGGGCATTTTCTCCAGCAGGGCCTCGGCGGCGGTGCAGTCGGCCACTTGGCCGCCCGTCAGCAGGAACGCTATGGGACGGCAATAACCATCGGTCAGGGCATGGATCTTGGTGGTCCGCCCGCCGCGGGAGCGGCCAATGTCCTGCCTGAGTTCCCCC
>JAPULJ010000222.1 GCA_027295145.1 Alphaproteobacteria bacterium
CAGACCGTGATTCATGCGCCGCAAGCGCCTCGATCGCCCCGTAGGAGAATGCCGCGGCGCGTATGCCGCCGCCGGAAAACGATAACCCAATGACGGTTTCGCCAGAGAACGGAGATCTTAGCTGCTCCAACTCAGTCGGACTGGGCACGGAACTTGTCGGCTGATTGTCAGGTTGGTTGAAATTTCCAGACGCACAGCCCACAACCAAGGCAGACGCAAGAACTGCACCGACCAACCGATTTATCGGTCTTATCACTTTGTTCAATCCCTTTTCATTTTCATTCCGCCCTCGTCGGCCGGTCGCCGGCCGAGGTCTACGCGAATGATACTCATACCTTTTTTCCGGCACCATGATCCCGTTGGCCGCATATCTCAGACCTGGAATCAGCTGTGGTTCGTCCTTTTTCATATTCCTCGCCCCAAGTTCAGGTACCTAATCTATTGGAAAGCGAGCCACCGCTCCACGAGGTTCGGCAGGAGATCAACAAATGGATCTCGATTTGAACCGTCTGCTGTCTTAGCCCATGGAGAACCGCTGTTGCAAAAGCGCGATGTCTTCTGTTGGGGGGAAGAGCGGACGTGATAGCGACAGGGTTGGAACGGTAAGTTATAGCCAACAACGGACTCTAGAGTTTCGACCCCAATTTAACATTGATCCTTCGGATTTGCTGAACCTCTATATCTACCGCTAGCTCAACCGGGTTCAGTCGAGAAACCCGATCTTCTCGTCCACGTTCTCCGTTACTTGAATTCCCATGCCCGCGAGTTCTTGCCGCGCGCGCGGAGTAACGGTTCCGGTTACCCATAGGTCGTACTTGCCTCGGAATCCGCCGGCTTCGTAGGTCTGCTTCATATGGCTGATGACGCCGCTTCCGCGTTCACTCCAGACCCCGTGATCCAGTGCAAAGGGGATGAGGGCCCGGCCGCTCTTCGCCCGCGCGATGGTCAGGCCGTTGACGAGCGAGATGTCCTCGATCGGAGAGATGGTCTCGTTATAACCTTGCAAGGTCTGGGAGATGTTCATGAAGAAGTCGGCCGATGCCTCGTCCTGGGCCGAAAGGATCGCCTGGAGAAACGTGTCCCGACCGCGCGGATTTTTGAGATCCGCGAGCGCCGCCACGATGATGGTGTCGTGGCGCGGCGTGAAGGAGGGGTGGTCCAGGAACCTCTCCGCCAAGTCCTTTGGAACACCCATGGCGGAGAGCTTGTCGTTATTAATGATGCGCAGCCTGGAGGGGGGTTCCTCCTTCAGGGCCTCGCTTACCTGGTTGGCAAGACGCGTATTCTTGAACACCAGGGCCCCTGCGCCACCCATGGGCATCATAGCGGCCGACAAGCTCAATCCGCCGACGGCGGAGGCCCAACCGACCTTGTTCAGTTGCTCTTGTAGCACCTTGTTGCTGGAATAAACGTTGACGCCGTATTCGGCGGCAAAGTCCCGCTTCCACGACGAGACGAAGAGGGCCTGCTTGAGCCGGCTGTCCTCGCTGGGGTCGTGTTTTTCCGTGACTGCGGTGTAGACGTTGCCGAAGATCTGAAACACCCCGCTCGGCACCGCCGATATGGTATCGACCGGGTCCGCAATCATCTTGCCGGCGAACTGAACGGGTTGCTTGGCCGCATAGGCGATCGAATCGGCGAAGGCCTCGCTCTGCGAGATCTCCTTGAGCGCCGCGATCGCGTGGATTTCTCGGATCAACGACCTCAACGCGCCGTCCCCGGTCGCCTCGAAGGTTCCGAAGTCCGAATCCACGGTCCAATGGTGCATGTAGCCATACGAGACCACGGTGTCCCGAACCTGGTATTTCGGGCCCCTGAGCAGCTCGGCGGGCAGGATCTCGGCCGCCTCGCGGTTGGCCGGGGCCTCGAACTGCGTAGCGCCCGACGCGGTCGCGGTCGCGCAAAGCAAAAGCATCGATACCGTCGCGGGCACCACAGGCCATCGCCCTTGCATTGCGCTTTCCGTTACCTTTAATCCCGTCATGACTTTACCTCTCTCGCTTCTACGGTAGGGGTGAGGTGTGAGTACGAAAGCCCCCACCGTGGCCGCGATGAGGGTTTTCTGAGGGATCACACCGGAGAGCGACTCGAGCCGTGGTCACCTTGTAGATTGACCGAAAAACTAGATTCGTTTGAAGGTCAAGACTCAGACCACAAAGGCCAGGTCGCTCGCTAACATGCGAAGTCAGGTTTGCTTGCTTACAGTGGATTGGGCCAAAGCCCGCTTTTGGGGGCAAAGCAGACCTCAATTTCGGACGGCTGGACTTCGGAGTCTAGCCAGAAGAAGACATTCCGCCGTCTTTTCAACTGATATACGCCGCGCTAGCGATGGTCCTCGTCGATATAGGTGCGGATGCGCTTGGCGTATCGGTCGAAGTCCTCAGTCACAGCGTCCCACGAATCCTTGCCGCCCGCCCGTTTCGCGGAGCGCGGGAAAATCCCAATGGCGAGACGTTCGCCGGAAACCGAATCCTCGGCGATCATCTCGACGTGGGCTTCCGTGAGCACGGTCGAGGCTGCGACCTCCTTTACCACGGTATTGAGGACGAAAGCGGCGGGCAGGTAGCCAAACAGGCCTGGCACCACCGGTTCGCCCTTCTTTCTTCGGAACTTGATGTTGGTGATCGCGATGCGTATGCGTGCGACCCCCGGGCCGCGGCTGGTTACAACCGCATATTTTGGGGTCAGCGCCTGCATGATTTTGTTCTGCAGCGTGCCGCCGATGACGGCCAATTCCTTGACGGTGACGCCCTTGTAAGGCGAGTCCGGCGCGACGAAAAACTGAATTGGGTCGATGAGGAAACGCGTGTAAGGCTGCAGCGCGCGGTCGTTCTTCTGCCAGCGGAAAGAGCCCGGGGCATTAGGGTTGTCCTGCAGCGCGGGCATGTCGCTGATGAATTCCGAGTTCTTCGGCTGCGCTTGCGCGAAAGTGGGCGGAAGTGAGGTGGCCATTAACACAAGGCCAGCGAACAATACACGCGCAATGCCGCGTCCCAACTGGTGTTCAATCACCATCCTAATTCCCTCTCATCTTTGTCGACACAGATTGCCGCGACCAGGATCCCGGGGCTTCGATATCATGGACCCCGGAGCATCGCAAGGATAGGTCTGTGAGTCACGGGCGCATTGATGCATGTCAACAAGCGAGACACCGGAATACCAGTCTGGGTCCATAATAGTGGGAAGCTTTCGTAGGCTCTGGTCTGCACCCGCTGCACGAATTTACTAACTTCTGCTCTGGGTCAAAACTCCCCGTACACGACAGGCGTCTGTTATGTCCGAAGTCGGGGGTGAAGCAGACGTAATCTGCACAAATCCGGACATCGCATCTCAAGTGTCGTGTTCACACGACGCTTTGAATCCTCGCTAAGACCGCCGTTACATGCGTCAGATAGTGTCCGCCGCTACCTTGGGCAGCTGAGACCGAGCTCTGACGCACACAGCAGCTCCTGCAGCAGCGTACAGACCCCGGTGCGCCCTTATGGCCAGTACATCAATCGGTTCGCGCCCGCTGGATCAGCTCGGGCGGCTCCCACCATTTGGGGTGGCAGCAAAGAGCTGAGCCACGGATTAGGTCCCACAGATTAGGTTCCTTAAAGGGACCTAACTCTTTCCAGTTGCTCTTTTGAGGAGATGATTACAAGCTCGCGAGACACAACCATGAAGGGAATAATCAACATGGCACATCTCGCAAGACTCAAGTTCTCTGACAAGCAGCGCTCTCAGGTCAAAATGACCGTGGAAGAGCGTCTGCGCCATAAACTCATCGACCGTCTCAAAGAGCAAAAGGAACTCGCGGAAGCGGACCTCAATGGCGTGCCACTCGTGAAGACGCGGTACAAGTCCATCAAGGATGAGGAGACAGGCGAGACCAAGCGGGTC
>JAPULJ010000223.1 GCA_027295145.1 Alphaproteobacteria bacterium
AGATCGGCGGCAAGAGCTACATGCTCAAGATTGTCTATTACGACGACGAATCGCGCGGCGCCCGCGGAGCCCAACTCGCCGAACGCCTGATTAATCAGGACCGCGTCAAATTCATGCTTGGCCCGTATAGTTCGGGCCTTACCAAAGCGATCGCGCCGATTACCGAAAAGTACAAGATCCCGATGGTCGAAGCGAACGGCGCCTCGCGCTCGTTGTTCACCAAGGGATACAAATATTTGTTCGCCGTGCTCTCGACTTCCGAGCAGTACCTGGCGAGCGCCATCGCGCTGGCCGCCGAGCAGGCCAAGAAGGCTGGCCGCAAAGTGAGTTCTGTTAAGGTCGCGTTGGCCTTCGAGAACGATGCCTTCTCGCAAGACGTTCGCGCGGGCGTTATCGATGATATCAAGAAGCACGGTATGCGGATCGTCGTCGACGGTAAGCTACCGCCCGAGCTAAACGACATGACCGCAATCCTGCGGAAAGTGAAGGTGGTCAAACCCGACCTCCTGGTCGTCTCCGGGCATTCCAAGGGCGCGGCCCTTGTCATTCGTCAACTTGCCGCGATGAAGGTCAACGTGCCCATGTTGGCCATGACCCACTGCGATTCGGCACGGGTCATCAAAAAATACGGCAAGGTTGCAGAGTATGCGTTGTGCGCATCCCAATGGTCGCCAACGTTGAGCTACAAGGACAAGATCTTCGGCAGCGCCGGTGATTTTTCCGTCACATTCAAGAAGGCCTACGGCTATGTGCCGCCTTATCAGGCCGCCGAGTCCGCCGCCGCAGTAATAGTCTATGCCGATGCTTTCAGCCGCGCCAATTCGCTTGAGACCGAAAAGGTTCGAGCAGCCTTGGCGTCGACAAACATCCAGACCTTCTACGGCAATGTGAAGTTCGATTCTACCGGCAAAAATATCGCCAAGCCTATGGTGCTCTATCAAATCCAGAACGGTAAATATGAGGTCGTAGCGCCGACCAAGTGGGCGTCGTCGACCCTGCGCCATCCGACTCCGGTCTGGAGCAAGCGCTAAAGCGCTGAGCGAGAAATCTCGGTCCCCCGGCGCCGGTCGAAGGCGTCGGGGGGCTGAACTTTTTTTCGGGCGTCCCCGTGAATGGTCGAAAACCTTATACTGCTGTTGGAGAACCCGGTAGCGCTGCTGGATCTTGCCCTCCAGGGGTTGCTCGTCGGTGCGGTCTTCGCGCTCATCGCCTACGGCATGGCCCTGGTGTGGGGGGTGATGAACATCATCAACATCACGCAGGGCGAGTTCGTCATCCTCGGCGGGTTTGTCGCGTTCTATTTCAGCGAGTGGGGGATATCACCGCTGTTCGCGGTGCCGATGGCGGCGCTGATACTCTATGTCATTGCGACCGGCCTCTATCTAACCCCGATCCACGGTCTGGTATTCGCTAACCGGCTACGGCCATGGCTGCTGGCAGCGGGCGTGTTCGCCGCAAGCGTGGCCGGATTTTTCGTTTCCGGCGCCTCTCTTGTTCTCGCCGTGAAGGAAGGCGTGGCGAATTGGGGTTCCATGGCGCCGGCTGCTGCGATCGTTGTCGACAGCCTTCTGGTCACGATCCCGGTGATGTTCGTCGTCGGCGGCGGGCTCTACACGACGGTTTTGCGCCATATTGTCGGGCGTGACTTGTTCACTTCGATACTTGCGACTTTTGGCATCAGCATCTTCCTTCAGCAGTTCATGAACGAAGCGCTGACCGCCGATGTCGAGATCGCCAATCACGGGCTCGGAACCTGGTCGTTCGTCGGCGGTGATATCACCATCGAACAGATCCGCCTGATCGCACTGATCTTCGCGCTTCTGATCGGTGTGTTGCTCGCGGTCTATATGCGCAAGTCCCGGGCCGGCCAGGCGATCCGGGCGACCGCGCAGAATCCCAGAGCCGCCCGCATCATGGGCATCGATACCGACCGGGTTTATGCCCGCACCTACGCGCTCAACGCCGCGATCTGCGGGTCGGCCGGTGCGCTGGTAGCCATGATCTGGGCGGTCCAGGCCTATGGCGGGTTGGTATACACGCTTCGCGCCTTCATGGTTGTCATCTTTGCCGGTCTGGGAAATCTGGTAGGGGTCATCGTCGCCGGGCTCGGCCTTGGCGTGGCGGAGAACCTCGCCGGCTTCATCCTCGGCCTGGAGTTCCAGATCGCCTTTGTCTTCGGTCTGCTCGTCATCGTTTTGATCTATCGGCGCATCCGGCTGAGTTTTGCCCGCAAGGTGCTGTCGTGAGCGCCGGCGGAATTCAGCGCGATCCGTTCAACCGCACGACCCTGCTGATCCTGCTGGCGATCGCCGTGATCGGCATCGCCGCGCCCTTCGCTATCGCCGATTTCACCAAACAGCTCACCATCTTCTGGGTGATGGTTCTGATCTCCTACACCTGGGACACGATGGGTGGCCAGATGGGGTACAACTCCTTCGGCAACATCGTCTTTTTCGGCGTCGGCATGTATGCCTCGGCGATCGTCCAGATCGCCCCCTATACCGACCTGACAGCCTATACTGCTGCCGGAGGGCAGGGCTCAGCGCTGGTGCTCGATCTCGGGCAGTATTTTCTGGGCTTGGGCCTCGGCGCGCTCGCCGCCGGGGTGAGCGGGATGCTTGTGGCGGTGATCGTCGGCGCTGGAATTCTCGGATTGCGCGGGCATTATTTCGCCATCGGGACGCTCGCCTTGAGCATCTTTGCCGCCGAGATGGTCAGTGGCTGGGAGCTTGTCGGCGGCGGTTCCGGCATCACCATGCCGGGCTACCCGGGCACCACCATCGCCAGCGAGCAGGAAAAGACCCTGATTTTCTACTTCCTTTGCTTCGCCCTCGCGGGCGCGGCTTTCTTGCTCCTGCAATGGCTCTATTCGACGCGCTTCGGGCTGGCCATAAACGCCATCCGCGACGATGAGGACAAGGCCGAGGCAATGGGTATCAAGACCGCCCGCTACAAGACCATGGCTTGGGCCGTCAGCGGATTCTTTCTCGGTATCTGCGGCGCCCTCTACGGCAACCTTCTCATCCATGTCGACCCGCGCGACACCGCCTTCGACGGGGCCGGGCTCGGCGTGTGGATGGTGTTGATGGTGGTGCTCGGCGGCAAGGGGACCTTCTGGGGACCGCTCATCGGCGCGGTGATGTTTCATGTCACCAAGGAACTCTTCTGGTCCTACCTGCTGGGCTTGCAGTATATCGCGCTGGGAATACTGATCGTCGTCATCGTGGTGTTCTTTCCCGAAGGCATCGTGGGCTGGTTCCGCGCGCACTATCCCCACTGGTTCGGCGAGAAGATCGAGCCGGCAAAGGAAGCCAGCGAGGCGTCATCGTGAGTGCGATGCTCGAAGTCGCCAGCGTTTCCAAGAACTTCGGCGGGGTCATCGCCAACCGCGATGTCAGCATCCGCATCGAGCAGGGAGAGATCGTCGGCCTGATCGGCCCCAACGGGTCGGGCAAGACGACGCTGTTCAACTCGATCATCGGCTATCACCCGGTCGATGCCGGCTCGATCACATTCGAAGGGCGCGAGATCACCCGGCTTCGGGTGCCCAGGATCGCCCGGCTCGGTCTCATACGCACGTTCCAGCAGACCCGCATCTTCGGCAAGATGACCTGCATGCAGAACATGGCGGTCAGCGTTCCCAACCGTCAAGAAGGATTGGCGGCTTCGTTTTCCAGGTTCCCCAAGGCGTTGATCGACCGGGCCGAGGAGTTGCTCGAATTCGTCGGCTTGCACGAAAAACGCCACCTGCGCGCCGGCGATCTTTCCTTCGGCCAGCAGAAGCTGCTCGAATTCGCCATGGCGTTGATGAACGAGCCTCGCATGCTGCTCCTCGACGAGCCGACCGCCGGGATCAACCCGACCCTGATCAACGGGCTTATCGACCGCTTGCAGCGCGCCAACCAGCAACTGGGCATCACGCTCCTGATCATCGAGCACAATATGCGGGTGATCATGAACCTTGCCGAGCGCATATATTGTCTCGCCCATGGTCAACTCCTGGCCGAAGGCGAGCCGAGCGCGATCCAGAACGATCAGCGCGTCATCGATGCCTATCTGGGGGCAAGCTAGATGGCCAGGACGACGGCCGGTTACGGGCTCGGCGATGTCGGTACGATCATGTCCGTCGACGATGTCGCGCGCGAAGCCGACAAGCTCGCGGAAGAAGGACCGAAACCCGAAGAGCTCGACCAGCTTGCCGGCGGGGCGCCGCTGATCGAGATCGAAGGCCTGGAAGCTGGGTACGGCAAGATGCACATCCTGCACGGCTTCAACCTGCGGGTGGCGGCAGGGCAGTCCCTATGTCTGATCGGCCCCAACGGCGCCGGAAAATCGACGGTGCTGCACTCGATTTACGGGTTCACGCGTATCTTCGGCGGCACCATCCGGATCGACGGCGAGGACGTGACCCGCCTGTCGCCCAACCAAAAGCTGAGTACGGCGGGCATTGCCTATATCCTCCAGGACAGCTCGGTTTTCCCGGATATGAGTGTCGAGGAAAATCTCCTGATGGGCGGGTACCTGATGGACAAACCGGCGCAGGCAAAAGCGGCGGCCGAGCGAGTCTTCGACAAATACCCCCGTCTTGCCGAGCGCCGCAATCAGCCCGCGCGGGTCCTGTCCGGCGGCGAGCGCCGACTGCTTGAAATCTCCCGCGCTCTTGTCATGGATCCCAAGGTTCTGCTAGTTGACGAGCCCTCGATCGGCCTCGAGCCACGCTTTATCGACATGGTCTTTGAGTTACTCGATGATCTGCAGCGCAACGAGGGCAAGACAATCATTATGGTCGAACAGAACGCCAAGAAGGGCCTGGAGTTTGTCGATATCGGCACTGTCCTGGTCTCGGGCCAGACCGCACGCGCCACCTGAATGCAAGGAAAATTCACCGCCGCCGCGGGGGATTGGTGGATAACTCGCTGCCGCGAGTTCCCGCCCATACC
>JAPULJ010000224.1 GCA_027295145.1 Alphaproteobacteria bacterium
GAGATCACGCGGAACAGATCCTCCTTCGCCAGGCTGGCGATCAATGCGTCGGTTATGCCATCGCTGAAATAGTCCTGGTCGGCGTCACCGGACAGGTTCCGGAAAGGCAAAACAGCGACCGAGCTTATCTGCCCCGGACCGGGGGTTTCGAACGATGGACCACCGGCGAATCTGGGATAAAGAGAATCGAACAGAACGAAGACTGTTGCCCCGGTGATAAGAATCAAGATCGCGACGAGTGCGAAGATCTGCTTGGGCCCAAACCTTCGAACCTGCGATCGCGGCAAAGCACCCAAATGGTCGCCATCGGTCGCAATGCCCTGACCGGCCGTTCGAAAATTCGGGACATAGCTGCCCGATGGAAGCGTTATGTGGACGGAATCGTTTCTTCCGTCGATCGCATTGTATTTTTCCAGCTTCCCGCGCAGCCGACTCGCCTCGACCCGCACGATTGAACTGGTCTGCGGATCGAACGAATCATCGCGTTCGAATACCTCTAGCGCAATTGTGTACTCCTTCAGGGTCTTCGCCCGGCCGGCGAGCGTTTCCTCGACGATGAACCTCAGGAACTTCTGCAAGCGATCCGACTGCGCGAAATCCGGGCTAGAAAGAATCCTGCCCATTTGGGCCATGACTTCTTCGCGAGGCGGATCGCGCAGTCCTTGCAAATCTCCAACCGGATCGGGGCGTGAAGGGCTCATGGGCGTAATTGCATCCCGAATTTAATGGAACTTCGCGCCTGTCTGCCGCTTATCATACACAGTTTCCCAGTTTATGTGTTACACGGCCTTATATATCTGATCTTGTTATATTTTATGATGGGCTGCACTGGGCGTGAAGGCCGCTTTGGGACACGTTACTGCCCGTTAGAAACTTCTACTCGCGAACCCGTCGCACTAAATCTGCGGTTCGCTGGATCAATCCAAACGATCGGATCAAGCGATCTAGAGGGACAGGATCATGGAGATGCGCAAAACACAACCGACCGCAACTCGAACCTGTGATGATTTTAAGCCCGCCGGGAAAACTAATCGAGGCTTGTTCGCCATGGGCGTGATTGCCGTGTCGTTCCTGCTTGGCGCGACCTTGGACAGTCGGTCTGCCTTCGCCCAACAAGTCTGTGGTCCTCACACCGATATCGTCAAGAATCTCGCGAAGATACATTCGGAGATACCCCAGGCGATCGGCATATCGTCCGAGGGGGCGCTGCTTGAGGTCCTGGTCTCGTCGACCGGCACCTGGACCATCCTGGTCACCGACCTCAACCGCATGACATGCCTGGTCGCCACCGGCCAGGACTGGGAGAGTCTGCCGGTCATCCCTACGGGCCCGTCGGCATGAAACTTCTCCTTGCCGTCGCCGCTCTTGGCCTGGTGTTCCTGTCCCAGCCATTTTTTATCGAATCGGGAACCGATCGATATTTTCCTATCGCCGTCTGGCCGGACGCGTTGTGGACACCAAACGCCCAATCGAGGAGATCCGACCCATGAGCAGAGATTTCCTCATCAATAGCCTCGTCGCTTGGTTTGCCGTTGTGGTCATGCTGCTGGGTATCAAGCTGGCCGCGGCCGCCGAATCGGCGACGGTCGATTCTCCAACTCAATCCTCCTGCCAATTCGTCGAATTCGAAAACAGCCTGGCTTCATACCACTCGGCGCGAGACGGAAAAGAACCCACCAGCGCAACAATGGTTTCGACCAAGCGGGATGGGAAGCCCTGACCGTCCCGGCCACGGCGACTCCCCCGCACAACCCAAGGAAAGAGATTGATCATGCAACCAAAGGTACTCATTGCCGCTGTCGCGATCGTGCTTGCCACCGCGCTTGGCACCGCCCAGGCGGAATCCCCCGGCGACCTCAATGACCTGGAGATCGCACATGTGGCCTACACTGCGGATTTGATCGATATCCGCTACGCTCATCTGGCGCTTGCGATTTCCGAGAATCCCGCGGTGCGCGAGTTTGCCCAGACAATGATCCGGGATCATTCCGCCGTCAACGACAAGGCGCTCGCCCTCCTGACGAAGCTGAATGCCTCGGCACAGGACAATTTCCTGAGCCGGCAGCTCAATGCCCAGGCCGACACGCTGGTGGACGAGATGAGCCACATACACGGGAAGGCATTCGACCGGCGTTATGCGGCCAACGAACTCGCCTACCACAAAGCCGTTAACGGCCTAGTCGAGGACGCCTTCATTCCCAACATTCAAAATCCTGAAGTGAAGGCTCTTTTCGAGGAGGCGATCGTAATCTTCAAGGCCCACCAAAAGCACGCCGAGAGGATGGTTGTTTCTCTCGAAGCAGTCGCTTCGCTCGGACAGTAGATTTCGATGCCCGGATCGCGCACTTCTTTTGGGACTGCGGCGGCCTTGGCCGTCGCAGTCCTACTGGGCGTCACGTCGAGTCCAATGGTCGCCGGTGAATCCTTAACGCAGACACACACCGTCCAAATCCGCAACCTCCGGTTCAGCCCCAGCGAACTTGTGGTGGCACCGGGCGATACCATCGTGTGGGTCAACAAGGATCTGATCCCGCACACGATCATGGCCGACGACCGGAGCTGGGATTCGGAGCGGCTCAATCAGAACGATCGATGGGAGGTCGTCGTTCACGAGGGAATGCGCGAGACCTATTTCTGTCGCTACCACCCCTCCATGACAGGGCGGCTTCTCATTCGTGTACGATCGCCTGGGTAGCGAAGCGGCGCGGAAATGCGGCCAATGACCTTGGCGCCGCCACGGCCCCCGACCGGAAACCAGTCCGCCGGACGTAATACCGGAGAAGCGATCATGCTCGAAGTCGATGAAAGGAGAGAAATCGTGTCCAGGGAATCGACGCTAGCCTCTGGCGAAAAATCCGAAGGTGCGAATCGCGACTTGGCTCCAAGCACCGCCCCGGCATCGGGTCCGGTGGCGCCACCCGCCCGCGGCTGTTTCGCGACCTCGAACTTGAACGATCTCTACCGGCGGGTCGTCGACCGCAACAATCGTCTCGGGCGACTGATCGAACTGCGCGCACCCGAAATCATCGTGCGCAACGAAAGGCGGATGCTGCAAGAGGCGGTGGAGACCCTGTTCGCCCATGGCGAGATCGTGGAGATCATCGCTCATATCGGCATCAGCATCTTGGCCACCTACTTCAACTATATCGCCGAAACCGAGATCGATGTCCCGCTGGTGGACCTGACGACGGCGGCGGATCGTTCATTGGTTCCGAGCTTGGCGTAGATGTTGTGCGCGTGTTGCTTTACCCGGTCCTTGGAAATGTTCATAAGCTCACCGATAACCCAATAGCTCTTGCCTGCGGCCATATAGCGCAGCACGTCGCGTTGCTTGTCGGTCACCGAAGCCCTGCTGCCCGCAAGCGGTCGCAGCACGGTGCGGCTGAACCGAGCCCGGTTCCTGATCGAGATCGTCGACTCCGTCAGCCGGGCAATCGGGGCCGATCGGGTCGGCGTGCGGCTGTCGCCGACCAACGCGGTCTACGGCATCTCCGATTCCGCGCCCGAGACCACCTTCCCGACTGCGGCGAGGATGCTGAACCGCTTCGGTTTCGCCTATCTGCACGTCATCGAACCCGAACCCGGCTCCGGTCATCCACTGGCGACCGATCTGACACCGGCTGCACCGCTGATCCGTGCGGCATTCGACGGGCCGCTCATTCTCAATGGCGGCTACGACCGCAACCGCGCTGAGGCCGCCATCTCCGCCAGCGCCGCCGACGCGGTCGCCTTCGGAACACCGTTCATCGCCAACCCGGATCTCGTGAACCGGTTCAGACACCGCCTGCCACTG
>JAPULJ010000225.1 GCA_027295145.1 Alphaproteobacteria bacterium
CGACTTACTGCGGGCCGCTATTGCCAGTGAAGGGAATGATCACCGGCTGGGCGCCAATGAAGCCCCGCCTGCCATAATCTCCATTTTCACCGGATCGTTCCTCGAAGAGGTTTTAACCAAGTTCAATTCGGAAGGACTGGCCTCAAGTGTTGGCCAAAAAAAGGTTATGATCGATCTGCAATTGACCAAAATTGCCGCGATCGAAAGAGATCAGACAGACAGAAATAGGACCTCTCCATTTCCATTCGTGGACAATCGGTTCGAATTCCGTGCTGTTGGCGGTTCTGCAAATTCCGCGGCGCCAATGACCGTGCTAAACACGATCGTAGCCAATCAATTGCAGGCTTTCAAAAAAGAGGTGGATAGCAGGAATAAGCATAACTCCAATACAGAAGAAAATATTGTCGCTGTTCTGCAGGGATATAAGGAAGATGTCGAGCGGATCGTTTTCAACGGCGATGGCTATTCGGAAGCCTGGGAAAAAGAAGCCAAGTCTCGGGGACTATCGAACAACAAAACCACTCCCGTCGCTCTCAAGGCTATGATTTCCGGGAAGTCTAAGGAAGTATTTGAAAATCAACACGTTTTGAATGAAAACGAACTGCATAGTCGATACGATGTTCTGATTGAGCAATACGTGAATAAAGTTGGTATTGAGGCCGATCTGTTGGAAGAAATGAGCAGGACCTTTATCTTGCCTGCAGCCAATGAGCACCTCAACAAACTCGGCGAGACCTATCGCACCCTCAGTGACATGGGGCTAAAGGATCAGGCGCAAAGCATTGTCGCGCAAGTTACCCCGATTACAGATTTGACAAAAAGTCTGAGTGAGGACTTGCCGCGATTAATGGAAGCGAAATCCGCTGCCGACAGCATCGGCGATGCCGGCCAGAGAGCCGAGGCGTATGCGGACCAGGTGAAGCCGATTTTTGTCGACGTAAGAGCGTCTATCGATAAACTGGAAGGGCTGGTGGATGACAAAATCTGGCCAATGCCCAAATATCGAGAACTGCTCTTTCTCCGGTAAATCGTACATAACAGCATCAAGCATTACAGCATCAAGCATTTAAATTAAACATAGGAAAAGTGGCCGAGTCCACTTGTAACATTACTCGGTTTCCTTTCCCCGCTCATCGATCCAGACGGCCGTTGAAACCTAAGTTTTTAAAAGTGACAACGCACATTTCATCTGCAGTATATTGTTCTTGGAAGGCCCACTGCATACAATGGGCAATCAGACTGACTACAATTTGGAATGGCAGACCCAGTGGAAGAAGCGCAGCATTTTGGTTGGCGCCCAAATGCGTCGGTCGGTCGAAGGCATTGATGCCAAAATGATCGCGCGAGCTGTTCCCAAATTGGCCCGGCGCACCGGTATTGAACGATCAGACGGGGATCTCAAAATGCGAATCTCGTGCGGTCGCTGGCTTACCGCCCTCTTGGCTGTGATCTTGCTGTTGGCCATCAGCCCCGAAGTTTTCGCTGAAACCGGAGGTGAGACAAAGGCAACGAGCAAAATGAATTCCTTGGACACGTTCTGGGTACTGTTCGCTGCAATCCTGGTGTTCTTCATGCAGGCTGGATTTGGTCTGGTCGAGGCCGGGATGGTGCGCGCCAAGAACGCGGCCAATATCCTGATGAAGAACCTAATGGATTTCTCCCTTGGATCGATTGCGTTCTTCGCCGTCGGTTATGCTCTGATGTGGGGCGATGGCAATTGGTTTGTGGGCACCGAGGGGTGGTTCCTCTTCGGAGTCAAGTCCCCCGTCGACGGCCTGCCTCTCTATGTTTTCTGGTTCTTTCAAGCGGCGTTCGTCGGGGCGGCGGCAACCATCGTCGCAGGCGGCGTCGCCGAAAGGATGAAATTCGCCGCCTACCTTCTCTACACGATCGCCATCACCTCCCTGATCTATCCGGTCGTCGGCCACTGGGTGTGGGGCGGCGGATGGCTTTCGAAGCTGGAATTTTACGACTTCGCGGGATCGACCGTGGTCCATGCAGTGGGCGGCGTCGCCGCGCTCGTCGGAAGCATCATGCTGGGACCGCGCATCGGCAAGTTCGGCAAGGACGGGAATCCAAGGCTTATAGGCGGTCACAGTCTGCCGCTGGCCGCGTTGGGAGTCTTTATTCTCTGGTTCGGCTGGTACGGCTTCAACGCCGGCTCGACGCTGAGCTTGGGCGACCCGAACGCCGTCTCGCTGATCGTGATCAACACAACGCTGGCCGCAGCGTCGGGCGCAACTCTGGCCATGCTGGTGGCCTGGGTGAAGTTTGGCAAGCCTGACGTCTCCATCGCGTTCAACGGTGTCCTCGCCGGGCTGGTCGGTATTACAGCGTCGTGCAATATTGTGACGCCGCTTGCAGCGATCGCGATCGGTGCGATTGCCGGGATCGTCGTGGTGCTCGGCCTCCTGTTGCTCGACCGGTTGCGTGTCGACGACCCGGTTGGGGCGATCTCGGTGCACGGGTTGTGCGGCATTTGGGGGACCCTGGCGGTCGGCCTGCTGGGTTTGAAGTCCTTGGGCGCGCCGAGCGACGGCCTTTTGGTCGGTGGTGGCATTCACATGCTCGGGGTCCAAGCGCTGGGAGTAACCATCTCCCTCGCGTTTGTCGCGGTGACGATGTGGGTCGTATTCAAACTGATCGACCTCACGATCGGGCTCCGCGTCCCCCGTGACGCCGAACTGAGAGGTTTGGACGTGCGCGAACACGGCATGGAGTCGTATTCCGGGTTCCAAATCCACATCACCGAGTAGCGAAAACAGGTCACCTCGATGAAAATGATTGTTGCAATCTTGCAGCCGCAGCAACTGCCCTCGATCAAGGACGCCTTACATGATGCCGGCTTGATCAACATGACTTGCACCAATGTCTTGGGCACGGTCGCGAACGCGCACGAGGAGTACAAGTATCGGGGCGTGACCCAGGAAATCACCCTTTTTCAAAAGGTGAGGGTCGAGATCGCGGTCACCGACAAGATGATCGATAAAGCGGTCGACGCAATTTCAGCGGGCGCCAAGGAGAGCGGCGGGGCTGGGAAGATCTTCGTGACCGAGCTTTTCGACTGCATCACGCCGAACACCGGCGCCAGAGGCGAGAGTGAATTGTAGCAGGAGAGAAGCCGGGCACTTCGCCGTTGGCGGAGGACAAACGGGCGAAGAAGGCGTTTAGTCGCGGCCGCCTTCGACAGGGCAGCCCTGAGCCCGCCAGAGCAGCATTCCGCCGGCCAGATTGGCTATATCACTGAAGCCAGCTTGCTGCAGGATTTTCGTTGCCCGGGCGGAGCGGCCACCGGCCCGGCATACGGCAACGATCGGCTGGTTAGTGGCGAGCTCGCCGGTACGATCGGTAAGACCGCCCAAGGGAATGAGCTTGGCGCCGGATATGCGGCCTAGTGGGCCGTCGAATTCCTCTGTCTCGCGGACATCGAGGATCTGTACCGCAGTTAAATTTTCCTCCAACCACTGGGGTTGCACCTCCCAAATTCCGGCGAAAGTATATGTCAATGGCGCCCAAGCCGGCTCATCGGTTGAAATTTGATCGTCTTCGGGTTTGCCACAATTCAGGTTGGCAGGGACTGCAACGTCCATTTTCTTGGGATGATCAAGTCCCAAATTTTCCATGTAAACAGTGAAATCGCTTTCGCTGAGCTGTCCCCCAAGGCGTGGATTGAAGGACTTTTCCTCACCCACACTGGTGACGGTGAGCCCGCGATAATCATGGCCAGGGTATAGTAGGCAGTCGGCGGGCAAGGTGAAAATCTGTGTGTATATCGAACGATACAACTGACCAGCATCGCCGCCCTGAAAATCAGTACGACCGCAGCCGCGGATCAGCAGGCAATCGCCGGTGAACGCCATATCCTCGGTGTCGAGCACGTATGTTACGCATCCGGCCGTATGCCCCGGCGTTGCCCGGACGCAAAGATAGCGGTTGCCAAATTTGATCTTGTCGCCATCGCTGAAATAGCAATTCGCCCCTTTTGCTCCGCTTTGTTCCGACAAGGCGATCTGACTGCCGACGCGGTGGCGCAGCAACCACGCTCCGGTCACGTGATCGGCATGGACGTGGGTTTCCAACGTGTACAGCAGCTTCAGGTCGAGCTCAGCCAGCAGCGCCGCTTCGCGCCGAACCTGCTCGTAGACTGGATCGATCAGCACAGCTTCGCGCGCCGCTGTGTCGGCCAGCAGGTATGAATAGGTCCCGGACTGTGGATCAAAGAGCTGGCGAAAGAGCATGTGCCCGATCTTTCTGCTGTGAGCCCTTCCGGCAGGGTTCATCGTGACCGGTTTTAGCTCGGCAAGCAATATATCCTCGTTGCGGAGTTGGAACTCGGGCCAAGATTTGCTTGGCTGACTTCGCTACTCCGCTGCGCCCATACGCACAGTCTGTTCTGCCTCGACAATACGCGCGACGATGCGGCGGGCGCTTATGGTGCCGGCGTCGGCGTTTATGTCGATGACGCTGCGCTTGGGATTGCGTTTCATCACCGCGTGAACCGCTTCAAGCGCCGCCTTGTCCTCATCGAAGATCGCGGCAACTCGCGCGGCGAAGGCCTTGTCGTGCTTCGGCTCGCGGCTGAAGTTGCGTGCGAGCGTCCAGAAATACCAAGTCGTCTCCTCGGTTTCCGGCGTTATCGCATTGAGATTGTGGGCTTCCACGCCGCGGCTACGCTCGCCCCTCAAGCCACCTGTGCCCGCGGGGGCCACGCCGACTTCGAGCGCCAGATTTGCCGGCAGTTCAAAGTGGATGACCTGCCAGCGGTCGCAGTTCACGTCCTCCTTGAGGTTCTTGGCTGCCTTGAGCGCAGCCTTCCAGAAGGGGGCGGGGTCGTGGTCTGGGATGAGACGGGTCACCACGACCCGGTTTTCGTCGCCCGTAACCGTGATCGGGTATTCGACAACGGCCTGATTGCCGAGGCTGGAGCGGTGGATGTAGTTCTCATGAGTGAGGTCGAGCAGATTGTCGCTGATCAGCTGATAAGGGCATTCCAGGTATGTTGTGCCGCCGGCCGAACGCCAGTCCGGGTGATCGTTGGGCACGAAAATTTCCGGTATCGAGGCGGGGTTGGCACGCTCGGCATCGCCCGGCCAGACCCAGACCCAGCCATGCTTGATGATCGTGGGATAGGAGCGCACCCTGGCGCGCGGCGGGATGTTAGCCTGACCAGGTATCTCCACGCATTTGCCTGCGGCGTCGAAGCGCAGGCCATGATAGCCGCAGCGCACGGTGCCGTCCTCCAGCCAGCCCTTGGAAGCGGCATCTGGCGATGGCAACAACGATTCTCAAGCGCCGCTACGCTTGCGTTATCGATGCGGTAGAAGACCATCGCTTGATCGCAGATCGTCCGGGCCAGGATCGCATCGCTAACGATCTCCTGCGGCCAGGCGCAGACCTACCAGGCGTTCATGATAAAGGGCATCGGGCAACTCCCTTATCTGGCGCGGCATGGTTCTGTGTAGGGCGCTTCCCCCGCGCAGATTTATTGTTGATCCGACATTTCCCATATAGATCTTATTCCAATATCTATCGTGCCCGGATAACGATTTGGACTCAACAGCCAGAAGCGATTGCCAATTCCGAATGGAGCGAAGGACAGGATAGCCCGAAACAAATGATCTGGCGACGGACTGCGCTGGCGGCGATCCTGGAGAAGTGTGAGGGCAGTGAAAATGAGCACGGAACTAGGTGCGGTCGATTTCGGGCGTCTGGGCCCGGCGGAAGGCTTTCGCGTCGCTGTTACAGGCGGGTGTGGCGGCATTGGCCGAAATTTGGTTCGGACCTGCCTCGACATTGGGCTCGAGGTCGCAGTGATCGACCTGAAGGACTCGCTGCATCGGCATCCGGTTCCCGACGGCGTCCTCGCCATCGAATTCGATGCGCGGACCGACGACGGTACTCAGCAGGCATTCGATCATTTGGCTAATCAGTGGAACGGTGAGCTAGATGGACTGGTTCACTTGCCGGGCTATATGGCGCGCTATGCCCCGGTTGACGAACTCAGCATCGCTGAAATCGACGAGGCATTGTCGGTCAATCTCCGGTCTGCTTTCCTCGCCGCCCGGGCGGCGCTTCCGTTGATGCGGAAAGCGGGCCAAGGCGGCATGGTGTTCGCGGCTTCCGGCCTTGCCACTTTGGTTGAAAAGGGTACGGCAACCTATTCGGCCGCCAAGGCGGGGATCATCGCGTTGGCCAAGGGGCTCGCCAAGGAAAACGCGCCTGAGATTCGTGCCAACTGCATTGCGCCGGGCGCAGTCGACACGGCCTTTCTGCGTGGTGGAACCGGCCGGGGCGGCGATGATGTGGACCCTGCAGATCAGCAACTTGTCAAG
>JAPULJ010000226.1 GCA_027295145.1 Alphaproteobacteria bacterium
ATCGCGCTTGGCTTCGAGTTTGTCCCAGGGCCAAGAAGATAGATTGCCGAGCTTTATCTCGATTGCTGCTCCGTTCTCGTAGGATCTGCCATTGTGAACCCCGCCGTGTGGGAGCCTGATCTTCACCCAGGCTGTTGCCGATTTGGTTCCGACAAATGCCCCGATCCCGTTCATGTATTTTGGACGCTTGGCGGTGCCCTTGGGAAAGCTCGCAACAAGAGCATCATGCTCGGCGTACTTCCTGGGCCGTCCTCTTGGCTTTGCGCTCATGGTGACCTGATATTAGTGGGGCATTAGTGGGGATTCTATCTCAGGCAGTTTCGATAGGCCAGAGAAATGCCCCACCGTATCCCCACTGGTAACGCAGATAAAACCCTGTAACGGGCAATAGCAGCGGGAAACAGGCTATTCAAGAAAGCTAGGGAAGCTGCGGAACAACGGCAACATAAAGAACGATAAGAACACAAATTACTACGTTCGGGACGTAGGGGCCGGAGGTTCGAATCCTCTCTCCCCGACCAATAAAATCAACGGCTTAGCTATTTCATGCTAAGCCGTTTTCTTTTGAGGTAAGCATGTGGTAAGCGCCAGATCGAGGTTCGAGTATCCAACATGTGTCCAAATCTAGAGATTGCTGCCATGTCGCGGGGAGGGTGAGGTGGGTCTGACCCACGAACAAGAACTCGACCTGGGGACCCACTCTTGCCAAAGGGCCCGCTGTCGCCAAATGGATAGTCAGCTGCCCCCGGCACGGGCTTTCCGCGCAAACGGGTTTTCCCGGACGATGATCACCGCGACACCGATTATTGTCACAGCACCCCCGAGGAAGACGATGGGCCGCGGCCGCTCGCCCAGCAAGACGATGGTGCTCAGCACGGTGGCGAAGGGCAGCAGCAGCGTAAAGGGCGTGACCAGGTTTATCGAATAATTATTGATCAGCCGGTACCAGGGCCCGTAGCCGAGCGCGGTCATGATGAGGCCGAGATAGAGGATTGCGATCCACACCACCGTTCCGGCATTGCGGAGATGGGTCCAGTGGCTGTTCTCGAACAGGGCCGTAGCCAGGAATAGCTGCGGCACTGCGAAGACGGCAATCCAGGCGGTGAGCTGGAAACCGCCGACCGCTCTCGTGGGAGCATCTTAGCTGATATTAGCCGAACGCCGGTCGAGCGTGGCGCACCAGTGCGCGCGTCGTCTTAAGGATCAATGTATCCATCTCCTGGAAGTTGCGCTTGCCGGTGATCGGTTTGTTGGTCTTGAGGTCGAAGATGCGACGTGTCTTGCGTATCTGTCGCCCGTCGGCGCCGAAATAATGCCGATCGACCACCCGCACGTCGCCGAGAAAGGTGCGCAACTCGGCGAGCACGAAGGCCAGGGTCCCGTCGGCGCGGTAGCAATAGTTCAAATACTGCGCCCAATCGCCCGACGGGCTGGTGCGCATGAGCTTGGCGGCGCGGATTCGTTTACCGTGGCGGTAGACGGCAAGTTCCTCGACCACCATCGCCTTGGCCGGCCGGCGCAGTACCCAGCGCGGCGCTTTACTGTAATTCTCATCGGTGTAAACCGCGAAAACCTTTCTTGGCTTCGCTGCCCGCTCGACTGCCACGCAGCTGCTGTAGACCTTACGGATCGCATTGATGCTCGATTTTTCGATCGCCGCCGTTGGGCCGCTGGAGGGCGCCAATTCCGCCGCGTTACCTGCAACCGGCAGCGAAAATGCTGCTCCCAGGGCGATGACGAGGCAGGCAATGCTGTTTCGTGCGTTCATCCTGAAGTCAACTATTTGCATGTGAATAATCCTTTGGTGAATTTCAGTGCGATGCGGTCATCATCACACACGCGGTAAAGTGATGGTTATCACAGGGCCTACGAGATCTCTGTGATGGCGGTCACAGCGCCTTCGGTTCCGCATCGGATGACTGTCCCCGCCCTCCGTGGGGTGGGTCGCATTTCCATCGGCTAATGCGACCGCGATGGGCCCCGCTCGCCAATTTGCTGTAGGGAGCAAGATTTACCGATCTCGCATGCATGTTCGTCGATTTGCCAGAAGTCGGCGGTCTTCGCTCTTCCCTTGCGCGCGATACGATACAATGCCAATCACAGTGCCAATTCGCATGGGAGGAACACGATGAAACGGGTGATGGTGCGATACAAGGTCAAGCCGGATCGAGTCGCGGAGAACGAGGAGCTGTGCCGGGCGGTCTACGACGAGTTGAAAAGCAAGGCCCCGCCTGGCATCCGCTACATGACCTTCAAGCTGGAGGACGGCGTCTCTTTCATCCACGTCGCCTCGATTGAGACTGACGACGGCAGCAACCCGCTGAGCGGGATCGACGCGTTCAAGGCGTTCCAGAAGGATATCGGCGCCCGTTGCGACGAGCCCCCCGCTGCAACGGAGCTGGCAGCAGAAGTCGGCTCTTACGGCTTCTTCGACTGACGGCAGGGCAGCGCTACTCCGCATCCATCAATCGGGAATTGCCCGCCACGTTTAAGGGCGGACGACGCTGCAATCACGGCGCCAACGCTTGATCAACATTAGCAAAGCCAACGCAACCAGAAGCACGGGCGTGCGCTTTGACGCGCTGGGTCTTGCTCAGCGGTAGATCGAAGTGATGATCCAGGCGCGGCAGCCAAGAATCGTCGACAGCACGTTGTGATCGACGTACGAGTTCGCCCCGAGCGGGTTAGAGAGCTTGATCACCCCGCTGGCGCTGCCCCGGCTGCCCTTGGCGCGCCAAATTATCCGGGTGCCGGTCGAAAGCGTGTAGCCGAGCGAATTGGCAATAATTATCTTGCGTTGCCCGCGCGTGCTGTGGACGCTGCAATGCAGAGCAGGCCCCTTCTTGAAAAGCAACGGTGGGGGGGATTTCGAGATTGGCGGCTTGCTAGAAGGCTTGGCAGCGACTTCGCCCGGCAGCATGGCGCCGGCGGCGAGAGCTGCTATCAGGGCCGCGGCAGCGGTCTTAATCAGATTGGTATTCATCGGTCGGTCTCCTTTCGCGAACAGGGTTGCCAAATTACGAAACGCCCCGGGAATTCCCGCGGCGCACTCCGAACCCTGAACGGTGGAGACCGGTTTCGCCCGGTTTCTTTCCTTCATTATCTGTTTGCGCACCCGGGCTGTTACCGCCGTGGCGGCGATAATGCCGAGAACGCGCGCTATCCTGCCCGATCCTGCCTGAACCGCCGATGAATGGGCGTCGCGCGGCGTTTCTCAAGATGAATATTTCGAATGTGGCTCACAGCGAAGGGACCCACACCGCGACGATCACAGCTCCTTTGCGGGTTTTGTCGGACGAATGCGCACGGACGCGTCTGGGCACGTTCGACTATTGCGCGGTAGCCGGCCAGCTGCCGCCACTCGGCCAGGGCAACGGAACGGTTCTGATTTAAGATACTGCGGCGGCTCAGATAACGGTCCTGATTGTAATTTTGTGGATCGAAGCGTGGACAGCGGCGAAATTCTGAGGGGTCTGCAATATCCCTGAAATTCGCCATCGCCCCTTCCCGTCGTCGGAACGGCTGATGCGAGTATTCAGCCCAATTGTTGAATCAGCGTCCGTACTCCTGAGTAGATTAGCTCTTGATCGGCAGCATCGCATTTCGGTGGGCAAAAAAAGGCCGGTCTCCTTATCTGGAGACCGGCCCGCATTGTTCGTCTACCTACCTTGATTCCAGCTAAAAGCTGTACTTGAAGGACACCTGGACGCGGTGCACTGTACCGTTGGCGCTGTGTACGAAACCATCGAATTGGTAGACGTACTCCACGCCGATGGTG
>JAPULJ010000227.1 GCA_027295145.1 Alphaproteobacteria bacterium
GCGTAAACATCGATATCGGCGAACCGGAAATCGGCTGAAAGATCGACGATTTTCAGATGCTTCGGCAGCTCGGAGATGACTTCCTGGGTCGTCGCGTGCGGCAAGCAGCAAAAAACCGCGTCAACGCCCGACCAATCGGGCTCGTGAATATTGACCAGATTGGGCATGTCGAGGATGGCGAGATGCGGGAATACCTCGCCCATGGACCGGCCTGCATTGGTGTCGGCGGTCAGGAATTTGACTTCGATTTGCGGGTGGTGGGCAAGAAACCGTATAAGCTCGGCACCGGTGTAGCCGCTCGCGCCTAGAATCCCTACACGGATTATATTGGATGATATCGCCATGGCATGCGCCCGCGTCTTCAGCTAGCCTCAAGAAGTGTGTACAAACCGAGTTGGCTTCCAGGCCGTCCCCTTAGCATGAGGCAAGCCTGTTAATCGAGCGTAGTGTCGGGGATTCACCTGCCGACACGCTAATCAAACATGTCGAAATCGCAAGATACTTTAACGCTTCCCCTGTCCGTTGACGCGGTGCACGCAGCTTGCATAGAAGCAGCCAAGGCCAATGGATGGCGCATCAAAGATTCGGACCTCGAACATTTCTTCCTGAGCCAGCAAATCAGCTTTCTGGACCGTCTCTACCGCTTCCCCTCCGATTGCGTGATATTCCTGCACCGAGAGAAGCCACGCAAGACACGCGTTGAGCTTTTTGGTCGCATTCGCGGATTCGGCCCTTTGCAGATGAGCCGGGTAAAACGCGCACTCGGAGAGTTGAAAGCGGCGATCGAAATAGCCGCCAGGGACAGCATCCGATAACCCTATCCGAACTCTAATGCCCCAAATCCCTAGCGCTTGGAGAACTGGAAGCTTCGGCGGGCCTTGCGCTTACCGTACTTCTTGCGCTCGACCACGCGGGCGTCACGCGTCAGGAAGCCGCCCTTTTTAAGCGCCGGACGCAATCCAGGCTCGTAGTAGGTCAGCGCTTTGCTGATACCATGGCGCACCGCACCCGCCTGTCCTGACAGACCGCCGCCCTTCGCCGAGCATACAACATCAAACTGTCCGGCCCGATCGGTCGCCTCAAAGGGTTGGTTGATGATTAACCTCAATGTCGGGCGGGCGAAGTACTTTTCGATATCCCGGCCATTGATGGTGACCCTGCCCGATCCGGGATTAATCCACACCCGGGCAACCGAATCTTTTCTTTTGCCGGTCGCGTAGGCTCGGCCCTGGGCATCAATCTTCTGCTCGGCCTGAACTTCCTCCACAGCGGCGGCAACCGGTGCCGTGCTCGAGGGCACGATCCCGGCCGGCATGACACCAGCGAGAGTTTCTTTTTCTTCCTCAGCCATTCGCATCAGTTCCTTTTATTCTTTGGGTTCATCGCAGCGACATCGACGGCGACGGGATCCTGCCCTTCGTGCGGATGCGCGGTACCGGCGTAGACCCGTAAATTCTTCATCTGTTTCCGCCCAAGAGGATTACGCGAGATCATGCGTTCGATGGCCTTGATGATGACCCGTTCGGGGTGTTTCCCCTCGAGAATCTCACCCGCGCGTTTCTCCTTGATCCCGCCCGGATACCCTGTGTGCCGGTAATAGACCTTGTCATTCATCTTGTTGCCGGTGAGGTGGACTTTTTCGGCATTGATGATGATGACGTTGTCCCCGCAATCGACGTGCGGCGTGAAGATCGGCTTGTGCTTGCCACGTAGGCGCTTTGCCACGATCGAGGCAAGCCGACCGAGAACGACGCCGTCAGCGTCTATCAAAATCCATTGTTTCTCTATCTCGGCGGGTTTCGCCGAGTAGGTCTTCATGGCAGGCATGGTGCAGAGCCTTTGCGCTGAAATAGTTGAGACGCCGACAAATGCCAGCGCCTCATTCGACTCAACGTTATATGCGCATAATTCTGAGATGTGTCAACGTCAAATAATCGATATTCCACAACGAGTTAAGGTGTGCGGTATTATATTACCACAATTTCTGACGTGGTGTGCGATTGCTGGGCCAGCGGGTGCCGAGGCAGTGGGTGTCATCCCCGATGTCGTGTTCTTATTTACTCGGAATAATGTAGGTTCCGGAAACTTGCGCTATGGGCTCATCTTCGCCATCGGCATAGACGCTGGCCTCGATGACCGAAACGCGGCCGCCGCCGCGGATCGTCCGCGCTTCGGCAATCAGATCTTTGCCGGTGCTTTTCTTAAGGAAGTACATATTGAGGTTGCTGGTTACTCCGCTCTCGCCTCGCGGGTTGAGCCCCATCAAGGCGGCGTACATGGCGTAGTCGGCTATGGCCATGATTATAGGGCCGTTGATGGCGCCTCCGGGACGCAGTAACTCATCACGGTACGGCAGGCGCATCCGCGCGGTACCCGCTCCCACATCCTCCAATTTTATCCCAAGCCAAACCCCGAACGCGCTCTTTTGTTCGATCAGACGGCCGAATTGTTCGACCGTGATGTGAACCGCCATGTCATCACCCCGCACTGATCGGAAAACAACATCCATCGGCATCCTATCACCCGAGCCTTCCGAAATTTGTGGGCCGTTGCCAATATAGACAGGAGAAATTGCAACGAGCGAGCAAGAATAAAGGTTGATTACGTTTACGTAAAGGTAAGCATTAATATCTCTTCGCCGATATTGCCCCACCATTAATTTGAAAATTAAGCCGCGCCTGTTCCGTTTTTGACCGCAAAGGCAATATACTTAACAAATTCCAACAGCGAGCAGGATCAGCGACAAATGTCTGACCGTGGATCAAACGAACAAAGACTCCTCCGCGAGGACAAGGACGGCATCGTTACGCTGACACTCAACCGGCCAAAGCAATACAACGCCCTCACCGAGGAATTGGTCGCTGACCTGCAAGGCGTGTTCGATTCGCTGATGGAAGACAATGCCGCCCGGGTGGTGGTGATCAGGGCAAACGGAAAGGCGTTTTGCACCGGTCACGATCTGAAGCAAATGAGCGCCCACACCGACGAAAGCTATTTTCGTGAGGAGTTCGCGAGTTCGGGGCGAATGATGGTGGCCATGACAAAGATCCCGCAGCCGGTGATCGCTCGCATCCATGGAATCGCGACTGCCGGCGGTTGCCAACTCGTCGCCAATTGCGATTTGGCGGTCGCTTCAGAGGACGCCTCGTTTGCTACCAACGGAATAGCCAATGGGCTCTTCTGCTCGACGCCATCTGTCCCGATCAGCCGCAACTTGAATCGCAAACAAGCCTTCGAGATGCTGTTCACCGGGGAGTTCATCGATGCTCCGACCGCGCTCGCGTGGGGATTGGTCAATCGCGTTGTGCCGGCTGACCGGCTTGATACGGCCGTCGCCGAACTTGCAGACTCGATAAAATCGAAATCGCGGGTGACGGTGGCCAGCGGAAAGCGCATGTTCTACGAGCAGCTCAACATGCCGCTTCTGGAAGCCTACCGCTTCGCCGGCGATGTAATGGCCAAGGATATGATGAGCGAAGACGCCGCCGAAGGCATCAACGCCTTCGTCGAGAAACGCAAACCGGTGTGGCGGGACCGGTAGAGAAATCGGGTCGCCACAGGTGATAATTATTTGTCTGCCGA
>JAPULJ010000228.1 GCA_027295145.1 Alphaproteobacteria bacterium
GCGGCTGTGGGGCTCGCCCTCGAGCCGCTCTCGGACCGCCCGGACGATCCCCGACTTGCAGACGCCGGCCTCGCCGGACAGCAGCACCACCTGGCTTTCGCCGTTCCTGGCTTGCTCCCAGCGTTTCGAGAGCAGGTCGACCTCCTCCCCGCGCCCCACGAGCGGCGTCAGCCCACGCTCGGCTGTCGCCTCGAAGCGCGACGGTGCCGCGCTTTCACCCAGCACACGGAAGACACGAACCGGCTTAGAGACGCCCTTCAGTTCTTGCGGGCCAAGGTCGTCGCACTCGAACAGCCCCTCCACTAGGCGCTGGGTGGCGGCACTGATCGCCACTGTGTTAGGTTCCGCCAGACCTTCGAGCCGTGCAGCGACATTGGGCGTCCTGCCGACAATGGCGTCGGCCTCGCGGGTTTCGCCTCCGCCCATCTCGCCGACAACGACGAGCCCTGTGTGGATACCAATGCGGACGCTAAGCTCGACCCCGTGACTAGCGCCGAGGCGCCGGTTGAGAGTCTCAAGGCCGGCGATGATGCCGAGGCCGGCCATCACCGCCCGCCGCGCGTCGTCTTCGTGTGCCTGGGGATAGCCGAAATAGACCAAGAGCCCATCGCCGATGTATTTTGCGATATTACCCTCGTAGCGGCCGACTGCCTCCGCGCAGGCGCCCTGGTAAGCGCGGATAACCTCGCGCAGGTCCTCGGGATCGAGCCGCTCGGAAAGCGCTGTCGAGTCCACCAAATCCACAAACATAACTGTTAGCTGCCGGCGCTCGGCCTCGACGCCGGCGGATCGTACGTCCGACTTCTCGTCCGCCGCCGCAGGCTCGACCACATTGCCAAGCCCGGCAATCGCCGCGAGCAGCTTGCGCCGCGCTCCAAGCGCAACACCAATCTCCTTCAAATCTTCATCCGTAATATGCGGTAGCGCGTGCAAATCGATCTCGTTGTCGACAAACGCTGCAGCGTATCGACCGAGACCTAGCCCATCGAGCCATTTGCCGATGTCACATGACATGTTCGCCTCTTTGAGTCGCGAGACACAACTAAACCTAGTGCGTTTGGGTCGTGTGATCCATCACTGCAAGGCGTCACTTCGGCAGGATTTCAATCTGATGTATCACCAGCGCCTGTTACCAGACGATTAGGACTTTATTTTCCCGGCACGCCCGGACTTCGAATTCCCCGCCACGTGTAAGCGCAGAAACGGCACCGGTTTCTCGAAGCCCTTGATGCTCGCTTTCTCGCGAGAGGGTTTGAGGCGTTTTAGCTGTTTCGCGACGCCGGGGTCTTGCGCGAAACTCTCGGAAAGAACGATATCACCACCGCCGCTTTGGCCCTCCAGGCGGGCGGCCATGTTGACCGTGGTCCCGAAATAGTCGAGCCGGTCGTTGAGGGTGACAGCAATGACCGGGCCTTCGTGCAGGCCGAGCTTGATGATGATGCCTTCTTTGTCTTGACTAGCGTTGAAACCGGCGACCGCCTGCTGCACGTCGAGGGCGGCCCGCAGGGCGTCGCCCGGATCGGCGAAGGCCGCCATCACCGCATCGCCGATGGTCTTGACGATGGCCCCCTGGTGCTCGCGGATCTTGCCGGCGAGAAAAGCGAAATGCTCGCGTACTAGATGGTAGGCGGCGGCGTCGCCGATGCGCCCATAGAGCGCCGTCGAGCCTTGCAAATCGGTGAACATCAGGGCAATCCGCTCGATCGCCACTTCGTCGCCTGGACGCAAAACATCGGCCGAGAATAGATCGCGGAAGCGCTGCATTGCCGTGACCCGGCTGGCGGTCAGGGCGCCGCGCACCCACGAGCGCTCCTCGACCACGGCGACTTCAGTGCGGCGGCTTCGGTTGGTGACCAGAAGTTCGCCCGGCTTGCCGGTGGGGCCTGTCTCGATCGTATCCTCGGCAATGATGAGCTGCGGGAGAGCGCCGCCCTTGTGCTCGAAATCGGCCTCGCCGACCCCGTTGAGGGTGCGGAAACGGTAGCCGCCCTTGGGCAGATCGAGCGCGAAGCTGCGCTCCTGCCCAGGCTCGATATTTTGCTGCAGCTTGACGTGGGGGGTCGACATCGGCCCGAACAGGCAGAACTCACCGTGATCAACCTCGCGGATAGCGGCGGCGGGGTGGAAGGTCAGCTCGACATTGGATGCAAAATCGCGTTCGTAATCGACATTGCAGCTTTTGCAGTGGGCTTCGGTCGGCAGCTCGTCGAGGCTGATGGCGGTGACCTTCGCGCCCCGGCAACGCGGGCACAGGATTTGCCAGCCCATACCGAGCAGCCCCGCCTTGACTGATTCGAGGCAGGCTTCGACCATATGCAGCTCGCGCACCTCCCACTCCCTGGCCAGTTCTAGGGGGCGCATATGCATCAGATCGACCTCCTGGGCGCGCCGCACGTAATCGGCAATGCGCGTCGCGAGACCGTGCCCGCCACCGCTTTTCTCGACCCGGTTGATGGCGGCCTCGACGCGGGCCGCCGCGGTTTCGCTACGTTTGAACTCGGCAGCAGCGTAAGGCGCGGGTTTCTCTCCGGCGAGGTAGTCGCGCAGGTTCTGGACGATCTGCGCATAGCGGCTCTCCGCGCCGCGCATGAAACGCGGCAGTACGAAACGCCCCAGAATATTGCGCGCTTCGACCTCGAGCAGGTAATCCGCCTTCGTGCCCTCCCCTTCGGCTTCCAGCGACAGGGTGGCGCACAAGCGCACGAAGGGACCGTTCAGGAAATTCCGACAATGTGTGAAGCGCTCGCCGTCGATCCAGTCGACCGGGATGTCGTGCCAGGAGATGTCGAAGCCGCCGAACTTGGCCCGGCCGACATAGGTGATCGAGCCATCGGCGTTTTTCTGTTCGGTGATTTCGTGCTTGGGAAATCCGGCCGCCTCGTTGAAGCGCGCGGTATCGGCCAGCACCCGCCATATCGCCTCGGGCGGCGCTGGAAAATGCCAGGTCCAGCTTTTCTCGGTGGTTTTCCCCATCGCTCCCACACTCTCCCGCGTTTCGCCGGCCAAAGCCCACAAATATATACGCGCGAGATTAGCCAATGGATGCTAGAGCACGATCTTACCAGCGAAAGGCGGCAGCGGCGGCGGTCGGCCTGGCGCCGTACTGTGCCGCCAGCGCCGCCAGCCGTCCGGGTTCGGGAAGATCGAATGGCTCGACGCCAAGCTTCTGCGCGTGGATGCCGCCGGTGATCATTAGCGAATCGAGGCCGGCGGCGTTGGCTCCGGCGATGTCGGTGCCGAAGGAATCGCCGATGGCGAGGACGGATGCGCCCGGATCGCGGCCCAGCAGAGCAAGACTTGCCTCGTAGATCGGCTTGTGCGGCTTACCGTGGAAATGCACCGCCCCGCCCGCCCGCGCGTAGCGCTCGGCGATAGCCCCGGCGCAGATCTCGCGGGCGTCGCCCCTGATCACTTCGAGATCGGGGTTGGCGCAAACCATCGGCAGGTGACGGTCGTTGGCGGCGCCCAGCAGGCCGTCGTAATCGGCCACCGTGTCGGTCCGTCGAAACGAGCCGACGGCGAGGATAAAGTGCGCGGCGCGGATCGATTCGACGATTTCGTAGTCGAGCCCGGCAATGGTGCTGTCATCCTCGGGAGGACCGAGGAGAAAGCATTTACGATCAAGACCGGCGTGGAAGCTATCCGGGCGATCCCGCAATGCGAGATAGGCGGCTTCGCCCGAGGAAAAGACCGCATCGTAGATTTCATCGGGGATTCCGAGCGCCCGCATCCGCTCGATAATCGGCTCGGCCCGGCGCGGCGCGTTTGACAGGATCAGGACCGGCTTGCCGTCGGCGCGCAGATGTTCGAGGCAGGCAATCGCCCCCGGCAGCGGCGTCTGCCCGTTATGGACGGTGCCCCACAGATCGACGATAAAGCCATCGTAGCGATCAGCTATAGCTTCGAGCCCATCGACCATGGGGATGGCACCGGCGGGCATGTCGTCGGTAGGCATCGGCTTTTCCGGCGTGTCGGCTAGCATGGCGCGGCTTGTGCCACGTCGCGCCGGACCTGTGAAGCCCGGCCACATGAGTTTCTGGTATCGCTAGCGCGCCGGGCGGGGTTCGCCGAATAGATAGCCTTGGCCATAATCGATGCCGTAGTCGAGAAGCTCGATCAGATCGGATTCATCCTCGACCCGCTCGACGATGGCGTCGATGGCAAAGCTTTCGAGCATCGATTTGAACTTGCGCATGTTCTCCTGGCCCGCCTCCTCGCTGAGATGGGCGATCAGGGTGGCGCAGTCGAACTTGATGTAGCGGTAATAGCGGCGGCTGAGTTCGGCGTAGTTGAGGTCGAGGCGACCGACGCGATCAAGCGAGAAACGGAAGCCCATTTCGCCGAGCTGGTGGAGCTTGGCGGCGGTGTCGGCGGGGATATCGGCGACGTCGGCCTGGACGAATTCGAAGATTATATGGGGCGCGAGGTCGGTGTTCTCGCCCATGAAGCGCAGGAACTCCCCGAAGAACGATGTGTCTCTTAAGGTATGCGCCGAGATATTGACGAAGAAGCCCAGTTTGCGCTTGCGCTGCTGCATTTTGCGGACAAGCTGGATGCAGCGGATCAGGAGGATGTTGTCGATCGCCGCGATCAGCCCCGCTTCCTCGGCGATCTTGAGATAGCGTTCGGCCGCGATCTGCTTGCCGTCTGTGTCGCGCACTCGCGAGAAACACTCGTAGAACCGATGCTTGCGCTGAGGCAGGCTGACGATCGGTTGCAGGTAGAGATCGACACGGTCGTGGTCGATCGCATCGCGAACGATATCGAGCACCCGCGCATCGTCGAGTTTTTCGGGCGACCGCCTGGTTTCTTCTGGGTCGGCATCGGGCGCGACCTTCTTCGGACCTCTGCGGGTCGGCCCGGCATCCTCGTGCAGACGCTCGATCTCGCGCCGCAGGGTTTCGATCTCGGCTGCGACTTCGCGGATTTCCACCGACGGCGCGCTCGATTCCTGCGCCGCCCGCAGCGCGTCGCTGACCTGCTCGACTTCGGCCCGGGCGAATCCCAGCTCGCGCATGACCTCGCCGTTTGTGCGGCGCAGCGCCTTGACTTCGCGAAATACCACTATGCGGTTCCGTGCCGCCGCCAGGGTAGCGTGCAGGATGGCGAACCCAGCCAGCACCATCGCGCCGTAAGCAACCGCCGGCGTTTCGATCGCCAATGGCATTGCCTTGGGCAAAAACTGGGCTGCGATAATCGCGGCCGCCGCATAGGCGAGAACGATTATTGCGTGATAGAACAGCGACATCGAGGGGTGGCCCGCTCCTTGAAATCCCACCCCGCTAGTCTCGCGTCGAGGTCTTGAAATAGGGTTAATGATTTGTGACCTGGTTCACGTTCCCCGGAGACGCCGGGCGCTTCAAGGAAACAACAACCGATCCTATACATGGTCTGCGCCGATCGCCTCTTCGAGACGCGCAAACCCATCTCGGCGCAGGCTTTCTGCGAGATCAATCTTGATACGGCGGACGAGTGCCGGTCCCTGATAGACCAGCGCCGTATATAGCTGGACCAGCGAAGCCCCGGCTCTGATCTTGGCGTAAGCATCGGCGCCCGAGGCGATGCCGCCGGTACCGATCAACGGAACCTTACCGTGCGTCTGGCGGTAAATCTCGCTGAGCAACGCCGTCGAGGGCGCCATCAGCGGCTTGCCGGAAAGACCTCCCGCCTCGCCCTTATGGCGGCTTCGCAGCGCGCCCGGCCGGGCGATTGTCGAATTTGAAATGATCAGCCCATCGACCATGCCTGTGAGCGCCAAGCGGGCGATATCGCTCACGTCCTGCTCTGCCAGATCGGGAGCAATCTTGAGCAGCAACGGCGGCGGGTCGGACGGCAGAGCATCACGTACCCGCTCGATGATCCCGGTCAGGTGTTTGCGCTCCTGAAGCGCGCGCAATCCCGGTGTGTTGGGCGATGAGACGTTGATAACGAGGTAGTCGGCAGCGTCCGCCAACGCCGCCGCACCGGCCGCGTAGTCGCTGGCAGCGTCATCGCTGTCATGGTTCTTGCCGAGATTGACGCCAACAATGCCTTTCGACTTGGAGCCTTGCCGAAAGCGGGCAAGCCGGGGCGCGGCGGCCTCGATCCCCCCGCTGTTGAAACCGAGCCGGTTGATGATCGCCTCATCTTCGGCCAGCCGGAAGATGCGCGGGCGCGGATTGCCGAACTGTGGTTGGGGCGTCACGCTGCCCACTTCGACGAAACCGAAGCCAAGCCCGAGCATCGGCGCCATCGCCCGCCCGTCCTTATCGAACCCAGCCGCCAGCCCAACAGGATTGGCGAAGTCGAGCCCCCAAACGCGGGATCCAAGTATCGGATCATCGGGCGCGCTCTCTCCCGGCCCCAACCCCGCCGCCAGCGCGGCGATCGTCAACCGATGCGCCGCCTCGGGCGGGATCAGGCGCAAAAACGGGCGGGCTAGGGCGTGGAGGCTCATGTTTTACAGACGGGTCCGAAAAAAAAGAGGGCCACAGAGACCTCTGATACCAGAGAGATCTCTGATAAAGCAGGCGAAACCCACCCTCAACCGTCATTCCTGTGAAGGCGTGAATGACGATTGCGTGGGGCACAGCTCATCTTCAAAAAATTTAGACCCCTTGTTCCCTTGAAGCGGTTCCTACGGCCCGGCCCCAAGCCGCTTCAAGCCTAGGGTTCCAATCGTGTCGCCAGGGCGTAAGCGCACCGCCATTTGGAAATCGTGCCTCGCCAATTTCCTTTGGCCAAGTTCTTCATATGCCAAGCCGCGATTCCCATAGGCTTGGTAAATTCTAGGATTGAGGCGTATTGCCGCACTGTAGTCCTGAATGGCGCGGCGGACTGTTTCAGGCCGTGGTATGTGGTGCCACGATTGATGTAGACATGGGCATCTCTCGGATTGAGCCGCAACGCCTCGTAATAGTCCTTCAGAGCGCGGCGATATTGTTTCAGATTGGCGTAGGAAGCGCCGCGATTGGAGTACATGATGGCCCGGGCTCGGGCATCAAATTTGTCTGCTCGCAATACGCGGGAGCACGCATTTATTTGGGCCCGACCATTGCCCTCGACGCAAATCTTTACGTCGCCTTCATAGTCCGCCGAAACCGACGATGCTGGCGGCGGCTCAACCCCAAGCCGCTTCAAACCCGCCGTTGCAACTCTATGACCGGGGCGCAATCTCAATAGCATTCGGTAGTCGCGTATTGCCAATAGCTTATGGCCAAGTTTCTCATGTGACCACCCCCTATTTCCATAGGCATCGGCGAATTTCGGACTGATACGTATCGCCTCGGCAAAATCCTGAATAGCGCGGCGATACTGTTTCAAAACGCCGTAGATGTAACCCCTATTGTAATACGATTGGAATAGATTTGGATTGAGACGTACTGCCACATTGTGCTCCTGAATGGCGCGGCGATACTGTTTCAGACAGCGGTAGGCATCGCCCCGATTGCTATAGGTCCTGGCGTTTTTGGGATCTAGGCGCAATGCCGCCGAGTAATCCTGGATAGCGCGGCGACACTGCTTCAGGAGGAAGTGGGCGCTGCCCCGATGGCTGTAGTAATTGGCGTCGCTCGGGTTGAGACGTAGCGCTCCGCTAAAGTCCTGAATAGCGCGGTGATACTGTTTCAGTTTGTAGTAATCAGCGCCACGATTGTAGTAGGCACCGGCGTCCTTCGGATTGAGGCGAAGCACCGAGGTGTAGTCCTGAATTGCGCGGTGATACTGTTTCAGGGCGTCGTACTCGGCACCGCGATTGAAGTAGAGGATTCCCCGCCGGGGCGCGCTAAATCTTTTCGATTGCAAAAGGCGGGTGCACGCATTTATCGCGATCACACCTGTGCCACGGTCGCAATCCCGAATGTCGTTCACAAGGTCCGACCAAGCTGGCGAAGCCAGCAGCAACCCAACGGCAATCAATATTGTGTGGCGCATTGACTCCCCCACATTCGAATTAAAATTGTTCTCTATGGTTGTAAAAATATCAAGGCTGGCTACTGTTCAACCCAAGCCACTGAGCGTCGGCACTATCCCATCCAACAACCCATCACTCCGCCGCCGCCTTCTTCGGCGCCGAGCCGCCGCCCTGCTTGGCGCCTACCGCTTGATCGACATAGAACCGAATCAATGCCCGGGCCGCCTTGGAGTCCCACTCGGCCGGGCCTTCGAGGTAGCCGCGGACCAAGCCCTTGTGGTCGATCAGAAAGGTCGTCGGCAGGGC